>CAYNJK010000209.1:0-6011 GCA_964397575.1 uncultured Saprospiraceae bacterium | reverse complement strand
CTATTAGAACAAAAATTCAGTATAAAGATCTTACAGAAACTCTAGATCCAGCATTGAAAGAATTGTCTAAAGCAATTGGTACTGCCTTGATCGATTTTAGCAATAAAAACTTGCCAGATACACTAGTCTTAGAAGAATAGAAAACACCACAGTGGGACCTATGAAATTTCTGAGTGGTTTTAACAAAAACGTTCAGAGGTGGGGATACCTTTTGCTCACATATATTCCTAATGCCCTTCAAGTACTAAATAGGGAATCTTTTTGATTCCCTATTTTCTAAATATTATCTCTCAGCCATTCGAGTACATTTGACAAATAAATATTTTGAAGCTCTGTAAATCTTGTCATATTCGGAATATGATTTACCTCCAACAAATATTTTTCACCCTTGTCTCCAATTATATAATCGTTGGCTATCATCTCCAGCCCAAAAGCTGATTTAAGTCTGAGAGAATCTTCTAGCAATTCGGCATCTACCTCAGCAATCATAGCATGTTCATGGTGAATCGATTTTAGCCAATTGTCGCCAGCCATTTTTATCTGTAGATAATCCTCACCAACGACCACAATTCTTACAGCTACACCATCAAAGAATGGTTCCAGAATAGCTGTTTCGGAACTCGTCCATTTTCCTTCTATGCATTCTTTATTCTCACCACAATGCCAGTTTCCCCACTTTGCAACTATTCTCTCTGAAGAATTAATAGATTCTCCCTTAGGAATCATGCCTCTAGTATTTCCAAATGAAGATACTTTAAGAGCTCTGGAGAGACATGGTAATTTTAATCTGCAATTCATCATTCCGAACGCGTTAGGAAAACATGGACCTTGCCAAAAAGAAAGTGCTGTTAAGAAATCAAAATCATTCTCATATATTCCATGATAAATAACTATATCCACTTTAGCAAAGCCAGATCCAGACATCTTCTCAATGTACAAGTCACCTTTAGGCGTTAGAATGTATTTAGGAACCATGTCATGGATTAATACATTTCCTGTATAACTTTCGGAAATTAATTGCGAGACCTGCCTTTCCAATCCGATTAAGCATAATCTTTTTCTCATGATAAATGTATTACATTGTTAAATAGCGGAAGGTAAAGGAATCGAACCCTCATCCTGACAGATGGCACGGTTTTCAAGACCGCTTATGCACCATTGCATGCTACCTTCCTATAGAGACTATGATCAGAATCGAACTGATGTTAACTAAGTTTTGCAGACTTATCCCACGACCATCATTAGGACATAGCCATAAAGCGGAAAGCAGTGGAATCGAACCACATACCCTTGCAAGTACAAGTTGCTTAGCAGGCAATTGCCAGACCATCTGACCTTACTTTCCAGTTGCGGTAACGGACGGTATCGAACCGCCTACCCCCAGTTCTTCACACTGGTGCTCTACCATTTGAGCTACGTTACCTTTTGTGGAAGTGGTAGGATTTGAACCTACGAGTTTACCCAGAGGGATCAGATTTACAGTCTGACTGCTTCAGCCACTTGCATACACTTCCATTATGTACATAGAAATTCCATTTGCACCGAAACAACAGCTCAGCCCATCATCTAAAAACAGTAAATGAAATGGAACTTCGAGAATTACATCTCGAATATCAGATTAACGACAACTATAGAATTTCATATCTAATTATTTAAACTAAAAAAGCCCTTGCGAATTAACACAAGGGCTTTCATCAAAATATATTTTACAACACATTATAGCAATGCCCTTGCTCGATTAGAACTAAACGAACTAAAACAATAGAAGAATATGTTATTTACTTTTTTCATTTCGGGTGCAAAACTAATTACAATTAGTGTAATGTGCAAACAAATAAAAAATAAATATTAGAAAGACAATAATCCTACCCTTTGCAAGTCTTGCCATCTATCTACTACATCCAAAAAATCTACTATCCAAGTTTTCTTGTTTATGCGAGTTCCTATCTATAACTTAGGTCCAAGCTAAAAAGTAGCCTTAATATAGCTTGCGAATAATTAAAATAAAGACCATGAAAAAATCAATCAAAGAAAATATCACCCAGTTGTTCTTAATCGTCTTTAGTGTTGTTCTGGGCTTGTATCTGAGTGAAAGAATAGAAGAGAATAAAAGTAAAAAAGAAGCCGCGCTATTGTTGTCAAAAATAACTGCAGAAGTAAATGAAAACAGGAAACTTCTAGAAGAATGGATACCCTATCATCGACAAGTTTACAGTAGCTTAGATAGTCTGATAGAGGATGATGGCTTTGTGCAGCGTTTTATAGAAGATGAGAGTAACCTATTCAAAGAAGTAATTACAAATGGTAACTTAATGGGAGAAACACCATCGGATGAAGCCTGGGATATAACAAAGTCTCATCCATTGGTTGTGCATTTTGATTATGATGATATGTACGTGCTTTCCAGAATATATAATCAACAATCGATGACTTATGATCCAGTGCCAAAACTTATAGAGTTATTTCTTTCAGCTGATTTTAATTCGTCCGGCGTAGCAAAAAAGAATTTGCAAACTTTTAAAAATCAGTTACGAGAAGTTCTAACTCGCGAAATACAATTATTGCAATACATTAAAGATGGAGATAAGACGCTATAGAATTTATGTCGTCGGAAATAAGTTGAATGATTAAATGAATGAGTTTTAAAAGAGTTTGTCGTAGCCTGCAATTTTTATTGATTGGAATGTGATAAAAAGGTGTTTTGAAATGACTAATATTTAATGATGAAACATAAGCTGGCCCTTCTAGTAATTATAGTATCTACCTTGTGGCTGATCCCAGTAATGTATCACGCTAGGCTGTCAGGTGCAAATCCGACTCTAGGACTTTTAATCATGCTGGTGTCTTTAGTCCTCCTAGTTGTAGGTTCCGTATATGGGTGCAGGTGGTTAGCGAGAAAGTTTGTGAAATCCTACAGAAGTACAACAATACAGTTGTTTGCTTTTGCTACAATACTAGTTTTGCTTTTGTCTATGCTTATGCTTGTCTTGAAGAGTGAGGCAACTCTCGACATACAAGTACATGCAACCTATTTTGTAATTGGACAATATCATGTATTAATTCTATTGTCAATTATTTTAGGCATATATGCAATTGCTTACTATCTGGTGCAAAAAATATCTGGAAAAAAGATAAACGAAGTACTGGGAGAATTACATTTCTGGCTAACAACTGTCGGTAGTATGCTGCTGCTATTTCCATATAATCTTCTGGGCCATGTGCCGCAACGTTATTACAGTTATGATGTCCATGCTCCATTTGAATGGGCAAATGATTTTATAAAAATAATGGTTATCTTAATAGCTGTTGCCCAGTTAGTCTTTATCTGCAATTTGATTGTTACTGTACTAAAAAAACTAGAGTAGAGAATTTGTTTTTCTCTCAGGAGAATGACTAAATAAGCCAAAACCTAAAGATTGACTTTTAATATTATAGATCAGATCATGCATAGATATAGTTGCATATTAATTTTGCTGGTGCTTTCCATTGCTGCTATTGCACAAGATGTAATTATGGTAGAGTATAATCTAGTAACTAAAGATTCTATTAGCCATAACTTTGGAACTGTTGACCTCTTCGAAGATAGTGGAGCTACGCCGAGTAGAATATCTGATGAGGACTTGAGACCCCAGATACACGAGTTAGTAGCTGCTATAGCAAATGCCAATATTATAGACTCAGCTTCAGTAGGATATTCTGGAGAGCAGACAGTACAGTATGGCCGATTCGAACTATTGTATAAATCTGCAACCCTGTCTGAATGTCTTGCATTGACTTATCATGAGAATGCAGTGGTCCGGGGATATGCTTTTTGGGGACTAGCTAAGAAGCACTACAAAGATATAGAAGCTGTCTTTGATAGATTCTCTGATGATAAGACAATTGTGCTAGTTTTTCAAGGCTGTTTAGGTGACCAAGTTCCTTTAAGTCTATATGCTCGATGGGTAGTGATACCTCAGATGTTTGATTCTGACTGTAAAAAATTGGCTAGCTTAAGAAAAGAATAGGCTAACTCCTCTGTATGATTAGTTTCTGAATATAAGTCATCTAAACTATCCTCCAGCTTCTATGCTTTTAATTGTGGATAACTTTTCCTCCTCATGTGGATAATGTCAGCCATCTCAGACGTGATTGTTCTCTCAGAATTGTCAGATTTGCATCCCCATTCCTAAAAGCCCATGAAGTATAAAATAGTTTACAATTTTTTCCTGGACGAAGTCCTGCAACTATACCTGCCTGAGTCAGTGCTGTGCTGCTATTCTGATGATAAATTGGGCTTATATTACAAAAAAGCGACCTCTACGACCATGGATGGCTTGAGTTCTGTCAGCTACCTAGGGACACCACATGAGCAAGCCATGACCATATGCGCAGAACTATCAGAACCCAATCTTTCCAGAAAATTCAAGCCTAAAGGCAAACGCAAGTTTGATTTTAAATCCATCAGCGAAGACAGAGAAATAAAAAAACACTGCGAGAATCTTGTGTCTAAACGTATCGATATTCTGATGCGACTCTGTCAGGAAAACAACTATCCGATCACTATAGGACTCGGCAGGAAAGACGAAGGAAAAGATTTCAGCTATCAGATCCAGCCCTGGACTAGCGAGCCAATACTGATGTTCGAAAAAGGAGCGGAAGGTGTAACCTACTCTCTGGCTCTAGAAAGAGAAGGCGTGGTTTTTTATCCAAGTGAATTGTCCGTCAAAGTTCTGAGCAATAAACCAGGTTGGATTGCAATGGGCAAAAAACTCTATAAGCTCAATCAACTGAATGGCAATAAACTGAAGCCTTTTCTCAATCGATCTTCCATTAATATTCCCTCCAGATCGGTGAGGACCTATTTTGAAAAAGTCGTCATGGACTTGGTACCTCTATTTAAAGTTGTACCAAAGGGATTCGATATCATCAAGAAAAATAAACTGGTCAGAACGAAACTGAGGCTTGCAGAGAATCTGTTTACCAGAGACCTTGAACTCAGGTTATGGTTTGTCTATGAGACTCACAACTTTGTTCATGGCAATCTGCAGACAAGCAAGACGATGATAGACTTTGGTGATGGTGATGATATCGTCATTACTATGCAGCAAAGAAATGATAGCGCGGAATCTGAGCTGGTAGAGCAGCTAACTACCCTCGGATTACAGGTGACCGATAGTGGTTCTTTTAGTACTGGTAGGGGAGGCGATACTGTTGTGAGTTGGTTGCGAACGCATCGAGCAGCTTTGCAGACTGATTGCGGTATAGATATGACGGATATCCAATATGGTGACAAAAGAATAGACTTAAATGTCCCTGATATTCAGGTTAACTGTCTAGCAGAGAATGACTGGTTTGATGTGCAAGGTGTTGTACGATTGGGGAAGATTGATATCCCTTTCAAAGACTTGATGCAGAATATAAGAGATGAAAATCCTTATTACAAGCTGGAGGATGGCAGCTATTTTATTATCCCACAAGAATGGATGACCAAGTATGCCTCACTAGCCAAGTTTGGACAAGAAAACAATGGGCGGTTCCGCTTGTCTAAAAACTATCTCGGTATCGTAGAAGAACTGGATGGGGGAGCAGCACAGAATCCTACTGGTCCCAACTCTGTAGAAATAGAAGATGTGGAAACCACTTACAGGCCTAGCGATAGGCTGAATGCCACCTTGCGCCCTTATCAGCTGAATGGTGTCAAGTGGTTGAGAAAATTAAGACATAATGGTCTGGGGGCCTGCCTGGCAGATGATATGGGTCTGGGAAAAACGCTGCAAGTAATAGCAGCACTATTAGCTGCAAAAGAAGAACTCGATGAAGAGCAAGTGGAAGAAACAGGCTCTGGTCAGATGTCCATGTTTGGATCTATAGAATCGCGTTCTGCAAGTCTGAATGCACTTGTAGTCGTACCTGCCTCTTTGGTGTTCAATTGGAAAGAAGAAATTGCCAAGTTTGCGCCAGACCTCATCACGACAGCTTATGTGGGGGCGCAGCGTAAGAGTAGTGGCGTCATTTTGGAATCCTTTGAT
>CAYNJK010000208.1:0-6026 GCA_964397575.1 uncultured Saprospiraceae bacterium | reverse complement strand
GTCTTGTATTGACTTGTTTAGGGTCAAGTATCGCAGGCACATAATAGTCTCCTGTTTCCAGGTCTCGTTGGACTTGGGTGCCATAAATCTGCTTCTCCCCTTTGGCTACTGCAATCCTATCTTCTATAGTACTCGTCACTTGGTCTATTTCATATGCGCCTATGTCAGGATTAGTGCCTGCAGGGTAAGGGTCTCGTGTTACCGAGAAGGTCAGTACTGTTTGGAATAGATGGCGTAAAATGCGCTAAAATAGTAGGTCTAGTGTTAGTTGCGACTTGTCCAACAAAAATTTGTCATAGCTCCACAGGACCACAATATCAGCAAATTAAGTATTACAATTAATTATAATATGTTGTATATTTGTATATTATCTTTACGCTAGTAAGCAAAAGGATAGATTTTATAACACCTTGATAGAATAAGTAAGTTATGGGAAGACTACCTAAAATAATCCTAATGATTATAGGCTTGACAGCCTTATTTCTTATGATTACCAATGCCTTCAGTTCTTGTAGCAAAGCTGATCACGACGAAGATGCTATTGAATTAGCCAATGACGCAGACGATCTGGATGACTTATTTGATAACAGCGATGATATCTTCGAAGATGACAGTGATGAAATTTTTGAGGACGACATAGACTATGCTGATGATGACAACTTCGTCGAAGGTGATGAAGCAGACAATACAGACTACACTGCATCTGAACCAGATTACACTGAGCCTGCTCCAGCAGCAACGAGTTCGCACAACAGTTCTGGAAGCTATATGGTTATAGCAGGAAACTACTTAGTAAAATCCAATGCCCAATCCATGATAGATAAGCTAGGCAATCTAGGTTATCCAGATTCTGATATTGGCATTTTTGATAGATCTCAATATCATACGGTTATCGCATACAGATCATCTAGCTATAGCTCTGCTCTGGAGGTAGCCAATGCTATCAAAAGACAAGGGATAGATTGTTATGTGAAGAAGAGGCAGTACTAGTCTTTTTCTTAAAGTTCTACTCTGTTCTTAGTACTGATTATTGTTGGTTAATCAGATTGCTGGGATTGTTTTTTTACTAAACAAATTCTAGTGATCATCTAATCATATACTAACTGTCCTGTTAGCTTTGCTCAGCTGATTCTTTTTTGCTCATTCTCTACTATACAGTACAAGTCTTATTCCGCCACTTTTCAGTTCTTTAATTATTCTCCATTTCTGCAGGCGTTCTAAGTCTTGGTCACTGAACTCATTCATTATATTGCTGTAAAGGATATACTTGTCCGTGGTCATATCATACTTATGGTAGCCCTTAGTGTCAGAAACTAAATCAAGGTATTGTCTATCTACTCGCAATGGAAAAGCTGTTCCAATTTCTGAAAATGACAGGTCCTTATCGGACACAAGGTAATCGGACAGCTCTTTTTCTAAGTTGTAAATGGGCCAATGGGCGGCCGTAACATCCCAGCCCTGAGCAATCTTATCTGGGTAGATGACACAATTTCCTAAGGCCAGTATAGCGATCAATAAGGCACTGAAGAGAAGTTTGTAGTTTTTTAGATAATGCAAAATCAGCAACATACTTACCAACTGAATTGGAATAAAGTACCTATGATTAAGTAGCCCGTGAAACGGTATAATTAGCAACCCAAAAATCATTAGGAGAATCAAAAGCAAGCTCAGCAGATCGGCCCATTGTTTTTTGAAAAGAAGAAAGTAAGCGATAATCAGATATACGAGCAGCATTCCATAATCAGTCAATCGCCAACCGAAAACCAAGGTATTTCTTAGGACAGTCTTGAGATCTACAATGCCAAAGGAACCTGACCATGGAGAGTCATCATGAAAACCTATCCACCGAGTCTGTGTCCAATGGAAAACCTGGTAGAGAATAAATAATAGAAATGCTGGACCAAACAGGGAAAGACATTTTCGTAATATATTTCTATACTTTTCCTTTTGCTGATACAGATCCAAGGCTTGGTAAAGAAACAATGCGGCTGCAACTGCGAAGCCCCTTAAACTTATCAGACAGAGCAGTATCGTACCTGCATAAATAAATCTTCGCTTGCGAGCCAGTACACCATAGAGTGCCATCAGAAAACCTGTCACCAGAATAATATCAGGAGAGATGAGAATGCTATGTCCTAGGTAGAAAGGACTGGTAAGCATTGCTAACGGAAACAACCAGGCTCTATCTTCCAGAATGAGCTTACCACAACGCAGGCCGAAATAAATATTCAGAAACAAGAAGGGTAACATCACAAATGAAGCAACTGATAAGCTCTTACCAAAGAGCTTCCACATAGCTGCCTGATACATACCAAAGAAAGGAGGATGCCCACTGTCCAACTGCTCAGGTAATATGCCTGAGAAAATGCCTTGCTCATAATACCAAAGCCCATGCTTGCCAGCAAACTGCACTGTATCCCAGAAAAGGATGAAATCTCTGCTCCACCATACCAGCAAAGCGGTAAGAATACTGAGGACAATAAAGGGAAACCAAGCCTTCATATGCCGAAGATAAGGTTAAAGTTGTCTTAACATACGATTAATTTCGTACAAACTATTGTACTTACGATGGATTTCGTATATCATTGTTACAGCTATAATCAACAAGATGACAACAAAAAATAAAAAGAACTACCCTACCGAGTCGGAACTAGAAGTGCTACAGATATTATGGGAACATGGTCCTTCTTCTGTCCGCAAGGTGAATGAAAAGCTGAATGAAAAAAGAGAAGTAGGCTATACGACGACTCTAAAGATCATGCAGATTATGACTGAAAAAGGATTGGTTACCAGAAATACCGATAGCAGAACTCATGTCTATCACAGTGCTGTAAAGGAGGCAGAAACACAAACCAGTCTATTGGACAGTTTTATACAGAAAACCTATAGAGGCAGTGCCATGAAACTGGTTATGCAGGCTTTAGGAAAGGAAGATGCTACCACTCAAGAGTTGGCAGAATTAAAGCAGATAATAGATAAAATCGAAAAAAAGAATAAGTAACTATTCAAATCTAGAACGAAATGATCACTCAACTTCTATCTCACGACCTTGCTTACGCGATTGCTTGGACCTTGGTACATTCTATCTGGCAGATAACGCTTGTTGCAGCGCTGCTAAGTTTTATTCTCAGACTCAATAAGAATAAAAGTCCGCAAGCAAAATATATCATTTCTTTTGCAAGCCTAGGGGTGATCGGGCTTATGTCTCTGGTAACTTTTGCCAGTTACTACAATCAAGACACTGCACATACTCAGGCCGTTATAGCTGGAATTTCAGTACAACTCATAGAGCAATCAGAACTCTCTATCAGCACTTTGCTAGGCCTAATAGATTCTTATCTTTTTGTCATCGCCTATACTTGGTTATTGGGCTGCCTGCTATTTATCATAAAACTAATAGGTGGCTACACCTTTATAAAACGTCTCGCAAAAACAGCCATAGACAATAACGAATCCCTTAATAAAAAACTACTCAAACTTCAGTCTAAATTTAAGATCAAAAGAACCATACAACTAAAAGAATCCGACAGAATTACGACACCTATGGTTGTGGGGTTTTTCAAACCTATCATTCTGTTTCCTATAGGTCTGGTCAATCAGCTAAGTGGGGATGAAGTTGCCGCCATTCTAGCGCATGAGCTGGCACACATAAAGAGACATGACTTTCTGTTCAATTTGATACAATCACTAGCCGAAGCCATTTACTACTTTCATCCTGGCATCTGGTATATCTCTGCCTGCATCAGTAAGGAAAGAGAGAACTGCTGCGATGATATGGCAATACAGTACACCAGCAGTAAAGTCTCATATGCAAAAATCCTCATCAAACTACAAGAGTTGAAGCTCCAGAATCTAGAGCCTGCTGTAGCAATGGCTGGCAAGAGCAGCAACTTTGGACAGCGGATAAGAAGATTGTTAGACCTGCCTGTACAGGGGCAACAGTTCAGAGAAAAGTTCCTGGCTATCTGTCTGATCTGCTTTGCCTTAGTAGGCTTTGCTAAGGATAGCAATACAAGTACCAATGTGGATCCAGAAGAAATGGACGTTTATATCATAGATGATTGTCCACAGGATGTAGAAGAAATAAAATATTACGTAGATACTATACCCGAGCGAAATAATTTTCATGTCAAGAGGAGCTCAAAAGAAAAGGATCTGGAATTGAAAATGGAGGATGGAGAAATTGTCGAACTAAAAGTAGACGGAGAGACTATACCAGAATCAGACTATGATAAAATGGAAGATGTTATCATAGAAATGATTCCCGATGGCAAGCGAGATATAATAACAGTTTTCCCAGACTGTGGTGAGAATTTTGGCAACATCTATTATCTAAATAAGGACAAGCAGATTATAGTGCTAGATTCTATACTTGAGGATGTAACAGAAAGAATGAAAGAGTTTGAAAATTTTAAACTAGATAAGTTTGATTTTCACTCTGATAAATTCAATAAGATATTTATTGATTCCCTTAGAATAGAAATGGGCGATATAGACTGGGACCAGATGAATAGTCCTACTCTGCAGATAGATTCACTGCTAGACTTGCTGCCATCTAAGATACCTATGTGGGATGAATCCAATTTTGGTTTGACTCTGGGATATCCTGATAGTCATAGGTCTACGATTCTAGAAAAAGTAAGTCCCTCTGATGAGTATCCATCCAAAACTATTTTTAAATGGAAAGAACTAAGTCCAGAATCCCATATAAGTAATATTAACAACTCTGTAGCGGATGTTATCAGCACAGAACTAAGAAGAGACAGACTTATATCCGATGACCAACCTAGCAAGGTAGAATTGTCTGGAAAGAAATTAAAAATCGACGGAGAGAAACAACCGACTAATATTTGGAAAAAATACAAGAGCATCTACGAAAAAGCTACAGGTTTAGAACTGACTAAAAATTCTAAGATAGAGATACAGGTGGAGCCTCTACCGGAAGAAGAATATAGCAAGACTATTTTTAAGTGGTCTAGTTAGTAGGACCGTAATCTATCAGACAGATGAAAACACTGGTCATACTGGTAGATTCTGATGAAAATTTGCTTGCGGAGTATGAAGGGCGCATATCAAAGCTTGGAATACTTAGGTATTTAAATCCTTAAAAAAGCAAACCAACACCAGACAGTATCGACCTAAAAACTAGCTGTTATCCCATCAACAGTTTCTTCACCAGTCCCGACACCGTCTTCCCATCTGCTTGGCCAGCGAGTTTCTGAGTCGTTAGGCCCATGACCTTCCCCATGTCTTTCATACTAGAAGCTCCTGTCTGCGCGATGATGTCCTTGATAATTGGAATCAGCTCGTCCTCAGATAACTGCGCTGGAAGATACTTTTGCAGAACTGCTATTTCCTCTTTTTCTACCACGGCAAGATCGTCTCTTCCCTGCTTGGTATAGATGTCTAGTGATTCTTGTCTTTGCTTTATCAGTTTCTGGACCAACTTTATCTCTGCGGTTTCGTCCAGTTCTTTGCCACTACCATCCGTCTTGGCAAGAAGAATGGCAGCTTTTACAGCACGTATACTTCTCATGGCCGCCTGATCTTTAGCTTTCATGGCAGTTTTGAGGTCGGTCATTAATTTCGCTTCTAGACTCATAGCTTGTTTTTATTGTGTTTCTACGATTGTGCAATATTAAGAAATTCCAAGACACAAAGCTGTTATGAGTATTTCGTCTTCACATATACTTTGTCTACTCTCCCTAGTTAGCTGTGGAGTAGATAATTAAAAAATACATGTTTTTGTCTTTATTGAAGAGTTCATAGGCTAACTGATCTTTTACTTTTATTCTTTTGTAATTGGTTAGTGTCCAGCCTTTTTCTGTAAGTTGTACCAGAGTATGTTCTTTGGAAGTGGCCTTTCTTACCAGTGTTCTCAAGAACAGAATTTCAGACTGCTCTAAGTCGATGTCGATCTGTCTAATAGATTTGCTATACGTCAAATGCTTAGGTATCAAAATATCCTCTGTGTAAATATTGTCGCAAGTATCTCGGATTTCAAATTCAAATTCTGATCCTAACAA
>CAYNJK010000207.1:0-6077 GCA_964397575.1 uncultured Saprospiraceae bacterium | reverse complement strand
GATAATATGTATTTCACTTTTTCAAATAAAAATTCGGGTCGCAGCACACCATTTCAGGGTAAGAAAATCATAATGGATGATATGGCAGAACCCACTAGATTGCTTACACAACCTTGGAAGACCATAGAAGAAAATGGTCAACCCATCTCACAGGAATATCAAAAAATCGTTCATTTTTCTGAAGCGGGTATTTATCTTATCAAGGATATCTATCAGGATAATATCGAGTTGTTCAGTTGGGAATGGGCAGAAGATACTGACCATAAAGTCTTGTGTTATACCCACTATCAGCGGCCTATGTTTATTCCTGAAGAGTTGTGTATCAAGGTACGCAGTTTGACAGAAGAAGAGGCATGGTTCGATATAGCCGGGAATATCATTAGAATGGAGCCTTTCGAAGATTAAGATTTACTTAAAGTGACACAAAGGATATTTGTGCATTTGTAAATGGTTTACTTTGAAGAAATTTTAGAGTTATGAGACATCCATTAGTCCTGATAATTTCCCTAGTTTTCTTCACTCTTTCTGTATCTGCACAAGAGCATGTTATTTTTACCTATGCTCAGCCTATAGATGAAAAGCGCAATGAGGATATTGCAGGAGCATACTGTTTTTTTGAAGATTGGTCTCCAGCCAAGTTGTATGATGGTACAAATAAGAACTACTCAGAACTGGCAGTAAATTACAATGGCCATAATAAGACCATGGAGGCGACCAATGGTGATGGAAAATATATAGTGCTCAGACCTGAGCAAGCTCCAAGAATTGTTGTTCAGAGTGAAGGAGTTAAAATTCCTGATAGCTTTAATTTTCTAGACTCTTTGGTATTTGTAAGAGCGCCAGTTCCTGAACTAAAATCAGATTACTATTTAGTCTTGTTTGAAAATGAAAATCTTCGATTACTCGTAGAGTATAATGCCTCCGTTAGTACAACGGTTCAGCGGCCACCAGGAAAAGTTATAGAAACAAACCGTTTTGTAAATAAGTATCAACTGATTCTAGTAGATGGAAATAAGGCAACCTTGCTTGGAAAGAAAAAAAGAAAACTAGAATCTGCATTCAAGGACTATGGCTCTCTTTCTAAATGGGCTAAAAACAACAACCTTAAGATGACTGACTATGAGACGATAGTGCAGTTCTTGGAAAGTCTATAGACTTGACTGTTGTTTCTCCTCCAGTTTTCTTTTTATCACAGCACGTATAGTGGTGCCCTCTATTTTTGATTCTAACCATGATATGATATCAAGATACAGGAAAGGTCTTTTTTCGTAAGGCTTCTTTTCTATAATGACCAGTTTGCTTCTTAGTTTCTTGAATTCAGAGTTTATGTCTTGTTCGTTGATTTGCGTTGTCTTTCTTAGGAATTTTATAATTTCTAACTGTACTTCTCCGAGTTCCTTCATGTTAGAAAGGTACCGATAGAGAGACTTCACTTGATAGCTGACCAGCTCTTCGTTTCCTTGGTCGAAGTTGGCGATAAGATTTAGCATCCTTGCAAAGCTCTGGATGTCTTCTCTGAAGTTAGGGTAGTTGTAATTGGTAATCTTATTAAGGTATTTGCAAGCTTTGTCTAGATCTCCTATGCCGAAGTAGGCACTGCCCATCTTGTAATAGAGCACGAGGCGTCTGTTGAGATCCCAATCGTATTCATTTGTTTCTATAATTTTTTCTAGTTGGCTGAGTTCATTACTGGTTTCGTAAGCGCCATTGAGAAAAATCTTGTTTAGAAATTGTGTCCAACGGAATAAATAGTAAAGTGCTACTTCGTTTTGAGTGGGATAAGCTTTTTGGTAGATATCGAAAAGTAACAGTCGTCTGTATTCTTTATTGAAGCGTTCTCGTTTACCTGCCATAAATAAGGCATTCAGCAGATTGTGATAGCCCTTGATAAATGGTGTTGTGACAGCTGCTTTATATTCCGGAAAGGACTCAAAAAGATCTACCCACTTTAGAGAATATTTAAAGTAGTTTAGAAAGTCCTGACTCATATTGTGATACCAAACATAGGACTGGTACAGATAGAGCTTTTGGTAAAAACCCAAATTGTTGGAATCCATTTCTGGCAGTAATTCCTCAAAGTAAGCCGTGAGCTGTTCGTACTCTGCCTTGTTCTTTACATAACCATGTCTCAGATATCGTCCGTACAAGAGTAGAGATGCATTAGATAAAGTATTGGTGAGAGATATGTTTTCTAGTAAGGAATTAGATTGTTGTGATAACTCATCTGCTTTTTCAGACATGGAACCAGTAATGTGTTGAGATTCTATTCTTTTCTCAAAGTACAATATGGACATAGCCAGCGTCTCATAGTTTATAGACAGTGCTTGCTTTTTTGCTTTATCCAGTATTTCTAAGCAGGCTTTGTATAGTCCTTTTTCATACAGAATCTTTGCTTGGTCTATTTGTTCGCGTACTTGTATCTCGGGCACCTTGTTGCGTTCTATAAGTCTGAGGCAAGTAAGAATCTGTTTGAAGAGATTGGCTTTCAGATTAGACAGTTGAGACTTTTTTAGACCTTTTATTTTTTGAACGGCGAGCTGGTCGTCGTAATTAGGCTGCTTTAAGATGAGGTCAAATAGTTGCATAAAGAGGCTGTCACCAGCACTTGGATTCCTATTGACAAATAACCTAAAACTGCGTTTCTCAGCTTTCGTTAGGCTATTGACCAAAGCAACAAGTTTATCGGGTCCTCCTCTAGGCATATCTGTAATTAACTGCTAATATAATTAAGGTACAGTTCCGAATAGCAATGATTACTGTTCTAATATATACTTTGGAATTGTAATTTGAATTTACTTAAACATCTGAAAGACAGTCCCTTAGATGATAATTATACCAATTGAATCTTGTAACTCTGTGGAAACTTGATTTCGGCACTAAGCCTCTTCCCTCTACTTTTAAAAAGAATTGGATTTCCTATATAAACAAAGAACCCTATGTCTGAAAAGATCCACATATTCGACACCACGTTACGTGATGGAGAACAAGTACCTGGTTGCAAGCTGAATCATAGTGAGAAACTTAAAGTCGCTCAGTCCCTTCAGAAACTAGGAGTAGATGTAATAGAAGCTGGATTTCCGATTTCCAGTCCAGGTGATTTTCAGGCAGTAGAAATGATTTGTAAGGAGATAACGGAGCCTACTATATGCGCCCTTTCTCGGTCTGTAGAAAAAGACATCAAGGTGGCTGCAGAATCATTAGCTTATGCAAAACGTCCTCGGATTCATACCGGTATAGGCACTTCAGAACAACACATAAAATATAAATTCCAAACGACGCCGGAAAAGATTATAGAAAGAGCCATAGCAGCAGTAAAGTATGCCAAGTCTTTTGTAGAAGATGTAGAGTTCTATGCTGAAGATGCTGGCAGAACTGACAATGTGTACCTGGCCCAAATAATAGAGGCAGTTATAAAAGCTGGCGCAACTGTTGTCAATATTCCTGATACAACTGGCTACTGCTTGCCACATGAGTATGGTAAGAAAATCGCTTTTCTAAAAGAAAATGTCAAAGGCATAGACAAGGCCATCATTTCTGCTCATTGCCATAATGACCTGGGCTTAGCCACTGCCAATTCTATCTCTGGTGTCCTAAATGGTGTCACTCAAATAGAATGTACGCTAAATGGTATCGGTGAGCGGGCAGGTAACACTTCATTGGAAGAAGTGGTTATGATACTCAAGCAGAGATACAAAAATCAGTTTCATACAGATGTTAATACCCGTATGCTGAATCCAGTAAGTCGCATCGTTTCGGAAAGTATGTGTATGCCTGTACAAGCCAATAAGGCAATAGTAGGAGTAAATGCTTTTGCCCATTCTTCTGGAATACACCAAGATGGAGTAATAAAGAATAGAGAGAATTACGAAATAATAGACCCTGCAGAGGTAGGTGTCGACAAATCCTATATCGTCCTTACTGCAAGAAGTGGAAGAGCCGCTCTAGCCTACAGAGCTAAAGAAATAGGGTATGAGTTAGCAAAAGACGAACTAGATGTAGCCTACAAGCATTTTATAGAACTAGCCGATACAAAAAAAGAAGTTGATACCGATGACTTACAAGCAATGCTAGATAATGTATTCCACACAGCTTTAGCTTAATGATCCTAGAGAGCGGAAGCATTAGAAGCTTAAGAATCCCATCCTCAGGCGGGGGCGGCTAGGAGAGAAGTTGCCAGTAAAAATTATAACGAAGCAGATACAAATGTTACAAACTTTATTTGATAAAATATGGAATAGTCACGTCGTCAAAGAAATACCGGGCGGCAGACAGATCCTTTATATCGATGAGCACTTTATCCATGAAGTAACTTCTCCCCAAGCTTTCGATGGTTTGCGTTCTAGAGGCATAGGAGTATTCCGCAAGTCACAAACACATGCCACCGCAGATCATAATGTCCCAACCCAAAACCAACACCTACCCATAGAAGAACCCTTGTCTAAAAAACAAGTGAATAAACTTACTGAGAACTGTAAGGACTTTGATGTGCGCTTATATGGTTTAGGCCACGAGAAGCAGGGTATAGTCCATGTCATCGGTCCAGAGTTAGGCATTACTCAGCCAGGTAAGACAATAGTTTGTGGTGACAGTCACACATCTACACATGGCGCTTTTGGCGCTATTGCTTTCGGAATTGGTACCAGTCAGGTGGAGCAAGTCTTGTCTTCACAATGTCTTATTCTGAAAAAGCCAAAACGGATGCGGATCACCGTAGATGGAGAGTTACAAACCGGTGTAACGTCTAAGGATATTATACTATATATCATTTCCAAACTTGGTGTAGGTGGTTGTACGGGTTATTTTGTAGAATATGCAGGCTCTACAATCAGAAGTCTGTCTATGGAAGCCAGAATGACCATTTGCAATATGAGTATAGAGATGGGCGCTCGAGGTGGTCTTATAGCTCCTGATGATACTACCTTTGAGTATCTTAAGGGCAGAGAAAATGTCCCTCAAGGTGCTGCGTATGATGACTTAGTAGCTAGATGGAAAAAACTACCTACAGATGAAGGTGCCGCCTTTGATAATGAACAGAAATTTTCTGCAGCAGATATAACACCTATGGTCACTTATGGCACCAATCCAGGTATGGGTATAGGTATAAAAGACAGTATTCCTGAAATCAAGTCAGAGTCTTTTGCAAAATCTCTTACTTATATGGACTTGCAGTCTGGTGCAACTCTAGAAGGTCAGACAGTGCAGCATGTCTTTATCGGCAGTTGTACTAATTCCAGAATAGAAGACCTGAGAGCAGTAGCTGCATTTGTAAAAGGCAAATCAAAGTCACCTGAAGTGAAGGTCATGATAGTGCCAGGATCCAAGCAAGTAGAGAAACAAGCAATAGAAGAAGGCTTAGATAAAATATTCGAGGCTGCAGGTTTCGAATTACGACAACCAGGTTGTTCTGCCTGTCTTGGTATGAACGAAGATAAGGTTCCGGCAGGAGAGTATTGCATATCTACATCCAACAGAAATTTTGAGGGCAGACAAGGGCCCGGGGCAAGAACTATCCTTGCAAGTCCACTTATGGCAGCTGCAGCAGCGATAGAAGGAAAAATTGTCGACGTCAGAAACTATCTAAACTAATATGGAAAAACTGATCAGTATATCATCTTGTGCTGTACCTCTTCCTATAGAGGATATAGATACAGACCAAATAATTCCAGCAAGGTTTCTTAAAGGCATATCCAGAGAAGGCTTTGGTGACAATCTTTTTAGAGATTGGAGGTACGACAATAAAGACAGTAAGATTCCTGACTTCGTATTAAACAATCCTGTTTACACAGGAAATATATTAGTGGCGGGCAGGAATTTTGGTTGTGGCTCTAGTAGGGAACATGCGGCCTGGGCTTTAGTTGGATATGGTTTTAGAGTAATAGTGTCTAGCTTTTTTGCTGACATCTTCAAAGGGAATGCACTAAATAACGGGTTGTTACCTATTACTGTATCTGAAGAAAACTTAGATAGAATCTTTAAAAAGATAGAGGCTAATCCAGATTCTATTTTCGGAGTTGACCTGCCTAATCAGATTCTCTATAATGCAGAAGGTATCAGTATGCAATTTGAGATAGACGCCT
>CAYNJK010000206.1:0-6158 GCA_964397575.1 uncultured Saprospiraceae bacterium | reverse complement strand
GCCATAGCCCCATAATACCAATGCGTCAATTAATTATTATTCTATCCTTTCTTTTTCCTTCTAGAGCAAGAAGCAGTTCTCCCTTGAGATAAATAAAACTTTAAAATTTCAACTCTAAAACTATTTAACTTAATCAAAATGAGCAAAGACAAATACGACAAGTCAAATCAGAGCAACCTAGAAAAAATTTCTAGCCAATCAGAAAAGTACTCTAAAGATGCTAAGTACATGGACCAGGTTGCCATAGAAACAAAGAAAAAGCTACGAGAAAATTTAGATAAGAATAAAAAGTAAACTCATTGGCTACGTTACTTTTTGGTGATAATTTGAAATAGCGACCATTGTAAATTATGCAGAACTTACTCCTTACCATATCAGGTCCTTCTGCAGTAGGTAAAAAAAGCATCATGGAAGGTGTAGTTATAAATTGCAAGAAAGGAGCTTTCGCTTCTTCATTCAGTAGAGTAGTATTGTATAATTCTAGGGAAACAAGAAAAGCAGAAAAAGATGGCGTCGATTACCACTTTATAAATATTCAGAACGACTTACAAAGTAAGCGAGTATCCAAATTTAAACAGCTCTGTCATTTAAATCGGGATGAAATTCACACTGGTGTTAAGGAACTGTATAATAATTTTTATGCTTATCGCAATTATGGAGAAGATATACAAGCGATAGATTTAGAGCAAATTACAAACTCTATTACCTTACTAGAAATCAAGGATGTTTTTCTAGATGAATTAAGAAAGAAGAAGAAATTCAATTCATTTATTAAAACGCATAAAATTAAAGTGATAAGTTGTTTTATTGCACCCTTGGCTTTGAGTGAACTTGAAAGACAAAGTAGCTTGTCGGGTATTTCGCAAAGCACTATAGTAGAGAGAGAAGTAGATAAAAGAATTAGATCTAGAATTAAGAAAGGGGTATCTAATGAATCTAATTCGCAAATCAGACGCAGAGCATCAAGTGGGGCAGATGAAGTATTGAGGGCATATAGTAAGAAGATAAACTATGATGCAATTTTTGTAAACAGCTTCATAGGTACCAACATGAATCCTGAGCAGGAAAAAATAGCTCGATCTAGTAATTCCCAAAAAATAATAAATGAAATCATGGAACTGGTAAATAGATAACTTTCATCCTTGTATAAAAATAGTATAAACTATATTAAAGGCATATAGTAGTTTATATAACCCAGTTTTTCCAATGGTAAACATGTAAAAAAGAGTCCCACTTCATGCTTCGCTAAGACCTGGCAGTCATTCAGAAAAGACCAATCAGAAGTTCTTGGAAATGATTACTTAACTTTGCTTATTTGGAAACGACTTTTATTCAATGAACAAAACTCAAGTAATCAACCTGCTGGAATCCCACAAGAATGAAGCAGGGATGGAAAAGTGGGATAAGCGTCTTTATAAGAAAAAGAAACTCAAGAGCTTCGGCATTGGCCTAACCGTACTCCGTAAGCTCGCCAAACAAATCGGGAGGGATAGGAAATTGGCACTCCAGCTATGGGAGAGCAACATCTACGATGCAAAGATCATAGCACTACTTATAGACGAACCAAAACAAATTACTATCGCACAAGCTGAGGAACAGGTGGAGCAGGTGGACCAAGGCCATCTGGCACATGTCTTTTCATCCTGCAATGCCTCTCTGGCAAAAACACCTTTCGTTGCGGAACTTGCTCAGAAGTGGATAGAAAGTAAAGACCCTACTCGCCGCCGCTGCAGCTATGGCCTCATCTATGAATTGTCAAAATCTAAGAAGAAATCCGCTCCAGATAACGACTACTTTCTGGCCTGCGTAAATAAAATACAAAACAGCTATGCCAAAGAAGAACAACTGGTGTTGCTCTCTATGGGTGGCGCACTGATGGGTATAGGTAAGCGAAATGTGGAGTTAAACAAGGCAGCACTAAAGCTGGCAAAGGAGATAGGCCCTATTGCTGTAGAGTCAGAAAACGGTCAGTGTGACCCTTTCGATGTGGTAAAACATCTGACCAGTGATTACCTTAAGGAGAAGTTGCAGATAAAATGAATTATAAAATATCTGCCTATTCCACAGCGCTATTTTCCAGCTGGATAAATGTAGAAGAACTCAATCTACTTATAGATGCCGGCGATGGACTTACGGCAGGGCTGATGCAAAAATCTAGAAAGATTAAGTATGTATTCATCACACATGCAGACCGAGATCACCTTAATGGCTTGCCACAATTTATTCAGCTAAATTCTAGGCCGGACTTTCCAGAATTATACTATCCAAAGAACTCGGGATCATTTCCTGCAATGCAGCAATTTTTGTCAAAATTTGATCCTCATGTAACAGGATCTAAATGGAAAGGTATAGAAGACGGACAAATTATAGCTATAAAAAAAGGCTTTGAAATACAGGCAGTCAGAAATGAACATATACAAGTGCCAATAGGGGTACATAAAAGTTTCAGTTATAAATTATACGAAACGAAAAAGAAACTCAAACCAGAGTTTAAAAACTATACTCAAGAGCAAATAAAGAATGTAGCTATAGAAAAGGGTAGAGATTTCCTTTCTGAAACAACCAGAAAAAACATCATTAGCTTTTCTGGTGATACGCCTGTAGATGATTATTCTAAGTGGGACAACTGTGAGTTGCTTATCCATGAGGCGACCTTCCTTAGGCCGGAAGCTGACACGAAAATTGAATTTAAAAGAAACAAACATTCTACCTTAGCTGAAGTGCTAAAGATGGTAAAAGAAATCAATATCAACCAGCTCATTCTAAACCACTTTTCCTCCAGATATTCTAAAGAAGAAGTAACACAAGCAGTACAAAAACAGCTAAAAGCTTTGTCTATTAAAATACCAGTCTTTGTCGTGTATCCAGGCGAAATAAAAAGAGACATCCTTAGGACAACACCGATAAATGGATAGTACTCTTCTGCAAAGTGAAAATTTTACTGCTTTACGTTTATAGTTCTTTTTACGGTTTGCTTTCTTCTTTTTCCAGTTTTATAAAATCAGTTATCTGTGACCGTATCAGTTCATTCAGCGCCTTGACCTTATCTTTTTTTATAAGCCTATAGCTGTCCAGTTCTGTATCTATTTTTTCTGTCAGCTCTTTTTTCACGGCTATCATAGAAGCAGTCGGCGGGCCATCGCTCATCTGGCAAAGTGAATTGAGATGGGCCAGCTTATTGGTCAGGCGTATAGGAAAATTAAGCGGGTCTTGTCGACTTCTGTTTTGTGTCTGGTACAGTGTTTTTTCTATGGCAGTCAGTGAGGAATCTATTGCTGTAATCGCCTCAGCTATTTTCTCATCTTCATGATCCTCGGCAAAACTTTTCATTTGCTTTTTCAGAGAGCGCATTTCTATGATGGCCTCGTGGGCTTCAGTGACCTTAGAATTTACAGAACTTATAAAATCATGCTGTGTCTGAAGATCTTGGATAGAATAAGATACACGAGGATCTTTGACAATCTCTAAAGTCTGTTCTTGAACATCTCCATTCACAGATAGCTCTACAGTGTAATCACCGGGAACTGCTTTTGGACCCGCTAGCGAACCCCACCAGAAAATCATGCCTTTAAATTTCTTTGCATCAGGACTTTGCATGTTCCAGTTGTAAGTGTTGGCTCCAGCCTTAACGGCAAGGCTATCCGATTTTTCCTTGGCCTTGTTAGAAAAGGAACGGACGATCACGCCATCGCTGTCCTTAAATGCGAGCACGACAGAATCTTGTTTGGCGTCATAGTCTTTAAGGTAGTAATGGACGTTTACACCACCTGGAAAGTTCTGCCCACTGCCTTTGGCATTTTTGCTACTGAAGCCCCTCATTCTGTAGGCCTTGTCTGGTGCATATAAATGTACGTCAGCATTGCTGACTTCTGCAGCTTGTCTGATCGTACTCAGTTCATCCAGTATCCACAGACTCCTTCCTTGAGTAGCTGCAATAAGGTCGTCGTTTTTGATGGCGAGGTCTGTTATAGGGACGATAGGCAAATTGAGCTGTAATGAAGTCCATGACTGTCCATCATTATGCGAAACATACATGCCTGTCTCTGTTCCGGCATATAGAAATCCTTCCTTTTCAGGATCTACTTTTATAGCCCTGGTAAAATGTTCGTTAGGAATACCGCTAACGATTTTTCTCCAGGTTGCACCATAGTTTTCAGTTTTATAGATATAGGGTTTGAAATCACCAGCTTTGTACAAGGTGCCTGCGATATAACAAGCTGCTTTATTATGTGGGTCAGGCTCTATGTCGTTTATCATGAGCCATTTGGGTATGCCACTAGGGGTGACATTGGTCCAGTTGTCGCCACCGTCCTTGGTAACATGGACCAGTCCGTCATCTGAGCCTACCCATATGAGGCCTTCTTCTAGTGGCGATTCTTCTGCTGCAAAAATGGTGCAATAGTATTCTACACTGGTATTGTCTTGGGTAATAGGGCCACCAGACGATTTTTGCTTTTCAGGATCATTTCTGGTCAGGTCTGGACTGATGATATCCCAGGTCTGACCCTCGTCAGTGCTTAGGTGTACGCGGTTAGAGACTGTATAGAGTTTCTTTGGGTCATGCTTGGAAAAGAAGATAGGGAAGTTCCATTGGAAGCGGTACTTCATGCCTTCTGCACCGTGTCCCATGGGATTGTCAGGCCATACATTTACTGCTCTGGTCTGACCTGTGCGATGATTGATTCTAGTGAGAAAACCATCATAGCTTCCTCCATAGACAATATCATTGTCAGTAGGGTCTATGGCAATGTGGGCAGATTCTCCACCTGCTGTCCGCTCCCAGTCTGATTCTCCGATGCTGCCACCTGATGATCTGCTGGATATTCTGATCGTACTATTGTCTTGCTGAGCCGCATAGATACGGTACGGGAAGTGATCGTCTGTTGTAACTCTGTAAAACTGAGCAGTCGGCTGATTATGATAAGTAGACCAGGTGCCACCGCCATCGTAACTGACCTGTGCCCCACCGTCGTCACCTATGATCATACGTTGAGAATCCTGAGGGTCTATCCATAAGTCGTGGTGGTCTCCATGCGGTGCTCTGGCACTCTTGAAGGTCTTACCGCCGTCTTTGGATTTTTGGTAATCTACATTTACAACATAGACGACATCTTCATCTTTGGTGTCTGCATAGATTCTTGTATAATACCAGGCCCTTTGTCTTAGTGCTCTAGAGGAGTTTAGTTTTTTCCAAGTTTTGCCACCATTGTCTGAGCGGTATACGCCTCCACTCTTGTTTTCTATGATGGCCCATACACGATCTGAGTTGACCGGGGAGACTGTCACACCACTGATGCCCCATACGCCTGTAGGTAGGCCTTTGTTTTCGCTGATATTGGTCCAGGTCTCGCCACTATCAGTACTCTTCCATAGGGCAGAGCCTTCCCCACCACTGGAAAGAGAATAAGGCGTTCTTCTTATGGTCCAGGTTGTTGCATATAGGATTCTGGAATTATTAGGATCTATGATTAGGTCTACAGCACCACTCCCTGCATTGGCATAGAGTACCTTACGCCAACTGTCTCCTCCATCGGTAGATTTGTAGACACCTCTATCAGGACCATCCTCATATAGGTTGCCCATTACTGCTGCATATACGATGTTGGCATCATTGGGATCTATACGCATACGTGAGATGTGGCGAGATTTCTCCAGGCCTTTGCTGGTCCAGCTCTTACCTGCATCTTCTGAGCGCCATACTCCATAGCCGAAGGATACATTTCCTCTTACGGTTTTTTCTCCACCACCTACATAGATGACATTGTTGTCAGAGCTGGCAACAGCGATAGAGCCTATAGAGCCACCAAAGTAGCCATCCGAGATGTTTTCCCAAGACTGCCCCCCATTTGTGGTTTTCCAAACGCCTCCACCTGTTGCGCCGAAATAGTATAGATTGGGCTTGCCTTCTACACCTGTGACTGCACAAGAACGGCCACCTCTAAAGGGTCCAATATTCCGCCATTTTACGGACGCATAATGGGCATCTGGTGCTGTCTGCTTCGATTGTGTTTTCTGCGCTTCTGTTGTTGGGCAAGCGAATAAGAAGAGTAATAAGCTGATGAGTAAGTATCTCATGATCGTCTGATTTGATTTCCAATGTAGCAAAAGATTAGGTAATAGCTGTTATTTGGGGATAGCTGCTATGGTCAGATGTAAAT
>CAYNJK010000205.1:0-6171 GCA_964397575.1 uncultured Saprospiraceae bacterium | reverse complement strand
TAATAAGAACTGGTAGTCTGAGCTGGTCCAGATACTCCAGCATGTTATACTTTACTATGGCCTGCGTAGTTTCTGCAATTGTCTTGCAGAATTGCAGATACTTCAGCTTGTCTGCTTTTAGCTGTAGCCTGTCCTCTATCATAAACTTTGCATCTTCAGGCATGCGATAAAAATTAATAAGAAAATTCTTTCTTATCATCTCATCCGGATAGCTGCTGACAAGTTCAGCTGTAAAGAATTGTTCTATCACAGCGATCTCTTTCTCTTCAAATCTTTCCAAGCCCGCAGGAGCGACAAGCACTAGTCTGTCTACAAGTTTTGGTGCTCGTCTGGCGATCTCCATACTGATATGTCCACCCATAGAATGCCCCACCAAAGAAACATTTCTAAGCTGAAGCGTACTGATAAAATCGATAACCAATTCTGCCACAGATCCTATCTCATAGACAGAAGGCAGTGGGGATGACAAGCCATAACCGGGCAAGTCTAAAGTGATACATCTGAAGGTGTCTTTCAGTTCAGAAACATTTTTTGCCCATGCTTTCTGGCTGCTGCCCATCCCATGGAGAAAGACAAGGACTTGATCGCCATTACCGGTATCTGCATAGGCCATCTTATCAGTTCCATAGTCGTAATACTGCACAGCAGAATCCATGATCATCTTCTTTCCCTATTTAATTATAATATCAATCCAAATCCTAAGTCCAGATACTGGATGGACTGATTAAAACTGCTGTTGGTTCCACGCCAATAGAGATAATCACCGATTTCATTGAAACGATACTGATATCCTAGTTCTACGTGCAAGCGATAAAACACAAACCCAATTTGAAATCCAAACCCCATTTCTACCCTCTTTCTGCGTTCTTCAAAAAAGTCTGTATCTGTAAAAATTGCGTTCTCTGACAAGATTATAGAAGCGAGTGGCCCCACCCCTAATTTAAACCTGTCCGTCCTGAATCCTGCAAAGAAAGGAATGTCAAGATTATGTGTCTCTTTGAGATTTTGCAAGCGGGTAATATTATCTAGATCGATAAAGTTCTCTCCGACAAATCTGGTCCTGACCCTCTTGTAAGCAAGCTCAGTCTGGAAATAAATAAGATCCTTTCTATAATGCCCGACCAGAGAAAAAACAGGGGAAACATCCTGCTCCTCAAAACTTATTCTGTAGATAAAAAAATCATTGGCATCATCTAGCTTGATATTGTCTTGCCTGTTAAAAGGAATGGAATAGCCGACCTTAGCTCCATAATACAACTGACCTGAGAGGGTCGTCCCAGTAAGCAAACTGAGAAACAAAATATACCATATGTAAGCCTGTAGATCTTTGATGTACCAAAGATAACCAGGCTTAGAACACCAAGTGGATATTTCTTTGCTTACTGAGGACAATTCTGAAGAGTGACAAAAATGCCAGCTCTTTCGTCTCTAAATCTTTGTAATCATTCCGTTACCCAAAGCTAACTGACCATCTCTCAGCTTATAGTTATAAACACCTTCAGCTAAGCCTACCAAGGAAACCTTAGACTCAGCTTTTAAGGTTCCGTATTTCACCAGTCTACCTGACTGGTCATACAATTCCATAGTAACAGGACCTTTCGTATAGCTATGTCTGACTGTGACAAAATCTGCCGTTGGGTTAGGGAAGACGGAGAGTTCTATATCTACTGATTCGCTAGTATTGGTCGTAATTATACGGCCTATCTCCACTTCTGTTAGATTGGTGATGACTGGCTCATTAAAGTCGAAGAAAATAGCGGCGTCATTGTCGATGAGTAGGCCATCTTCGAGATCGGGCATCTGCTTTATTTTAAATTTCACAAAACCATGTGACAATGGTTCGTTGGCAAAGCTGTCCACCAACATGATATTTTCGAAGGTAAATTCTAGGGTTCTTTCATTGATAATATCCAGAGTATACTCATGACTGAATGCACCGAGCTCTAGTGTACTGAGGTCAAGGTTGGGATCTATATCATCACGGACAATAACTCTAAAAGCTGTATCTGTACCCGTATTCTGGAATCTGATATGATAGTCGAGGTCTGTATTGGACTCTACTAATCGTCTATCAGTATAACCTTTAGGTGAGACGGCTTTGTCATTAGGATCATAAGCACCTCTGTTCTCTACACAGTCTATATCGACAAAGGAGTCGCCATCATCATTAGGAAACATGGTCACAAAGCCTGTGGAAATGGTTCCGTTATTAGCTTGTCCGCAGCCTTCTATAGCCAAGGTAGGGGAACTTAGACCTGGATGAAAGGGTACTTGTGGAATGAGTACTCGATAAGTCTTTCCATCAGCAGGTAGTGGCTCCAACTCGAACACTTCATCCGCATCTAACTGTATAGGAGGACCAGGCTTCATCACATCATCTTCTATCACAATAAACTCTTGTGCACCTTGCATATTACCTGTACCTGTGTTTCTTATCCTAAAGATTGTATTATCTCCGTCACATTCTCCTTCTACGACCAGACTTGCACCTGACCATGAGGTACTAGGTAGATCACAAGGCTCGTGCGGAAAGATAGTAGCCGTCACACAGTGAGTCTGACCTATAGTAGTACCGTCACAAGCTACATTTATCCAGAAACTGAAGGAGCCGCAGTCACCATAGGCAACATCCCCTACATTAAAAGTCAAAGTAGAACCGTCTATGGTAAAATCTGGAAATAAGCTCTCTACAAAAGTAAACTGCTCATCTAGTTCCACTTCTATAAAAACATCGGTTGCATCCGTGGTTCCATGATTACAATATTCTACTGTATAGGCATTGTCAAAACATCTTCTCAGTAAATTTGTGCCGACATCTACAACCATATCAGTACATAATACATCAGCAGAAGCTAGAAAGTCTTGATTGACAGCATCCATCTCATTGGGAAGCACTACAGGCACGGCGTTTTCACATAAGCCCCATAAGCCATTAGGTGGCATCACTGTCAAGATATAGTTACCCGGAGGTGCAAAAATTAAATAAGAACCATCATCCTTAGTGTAACCATAAGAGGTAAATTCTGAGGTTATTTCCTTCAGCTCCAATATCCAGCCACTGATCCCCTCTTCGTCTACAGTTGCTGTACAATCTTGATTGAAATCATCTAGGATTGTTCCGCTAACTCTAGACCCAGTTACACGTATTTCTCTGGCAGGTGCATGTACACAGTGTTCTATGAGACCTTCAGAAACAAATAGGGATTCCACAGCAGAAGGATCCAGTGAGATGGTGGTATTCTCATCCTTCAGAATATCAAAGAATAAAGTCATTAAGATCTCACCGTTATCAAAGCTAGCGGGATTGTTAAAGTCTGCCACTCTCACCACACTAATAAGTCCTTCGTCTTCTGAGTTTCCAGTTGTCGTTCCACCATTTTCAAATGACTGACTATTATCTATTTGTGTATTAAATGCAAGTACTTCAGGATTATAACTTATGGCAAACTGATATCCTAGTATGTCTTGTGCATTAGCAACTCTTAGATCTACAATCATTTGGCTGCTGTCTACTCTTGAGCTGAATTCGATATCTACAGGTTCTGCCAGGCATTCTTCTACTGTAAGTGCAGTAGTACAGCTTTTGCCAGTACCTGCGCTTGTTACAGTAGCTGTCAGCAGCTGACCTGCCTGATCCGAAGAAATTGTATTCCCAAGATCATTACCTAGCGCATCAGTTATAGTTACTGAGACATCGCTTTCACAACTGTCATGTAATAGGAAGTAATCAGCTTCATAGCTTATGGGCTCACTGCCTGTAAGAGATACATTGAGTTCTGGCAGACAAGGCAAGGTACAGGTAAATAAGCTTACAGAACCACAGGTAGAATTGACCGTAGTAATACCAGAACCTGATCTATCGAAAGTAGCGCCAGGGGCGACACAAATATCCGTACCAGTAGTGAGTGACTGTCCTTCAAAACATACTGACATAAGGATATCATCATTACTTCTGATTTCCCAACTGGTTACGCCACCGTGTACCCAGTCAAAACCTAACTGACCAGCTGCAGTGTTGCTATCATCTATGGTCAACATAAAAAGTTGGCTATTACTTACATTCGAAAACGAAAGGACAGCTGGGTCCCATTCAAGCATCCACTGTCCTCCTATAAGCTGATAAAAGTTCTCTACTGAAATAGGCACACAAAAGTTACTTTCTATACTTGCCGATCTGGAAAGCACATTCATAGTCACTGGACCATCAGAATAGACTTCCAAAAAACCCTGGCATGATGCACCTGTAGTAGATTCATCTATCCTATACAGCAATCGTGTACCTACTCGGTCTAGATCTACAATCGTAGACTGCGGAAGCACTGTCCCTTCAAGATCTGAAAGGGTAACCGTAACGTCCAAGCTAGGGCAGCCTAGGGCATAATCAGGACCCAGAAAAAATTCCGGCGTTATTTCTGTGGATCCCACCGCTTCTTCTAACTGAATAGAAGCTAGAGGAGTTAATGGACAGGCAATAGAGCATTGTGCAGCCACAGTAAAGGCACTGAAAACAAGTGCTATAACAGACAGAGTTAACTTCTGAATCATAGTTGGCTTGTAATGGATCTTAATAGAATTGTTCATGGTATTAACTTTTATACCTTAAATATGAGTCAGAATCAGCCTTTAAAAAACTACATATTGGCATATTTGTATAAATTTATTGATCTATTATGAGACGTATCTAACTTGTAATCAGTTATTTATATAAATATTAGTTGTGAAAAACTCAAAACTAAATCTCATTCTAAGAAGTCTAAATTCGAAAGAAAAAGTCTTCTTGAATACATTCGTGTCCTGCGATTACTTCTGCAAAGAACCAGCGCTTAAGCGAGCTATTAAACACCTTACAGATTTAGATCTCAGTACTCAGACCTCAGATAAGCAGAAACTGTATGCCGTTATCTATCCTAACCAGCCTTATAAAGATACCAAACTCCGTCTTGCACAAAGTCAGTTGTACAAGATAGTAGAACAATTTTTGAAAATACACTATGCTGTAATAGATCCTGAACTCCAGCTCAATACCGAAGTCTTCCTCCTCAAGTATTACAGACAACACAGACTAGAAAAGCTCTATAATTCGCAGGCCACTAAGCTTAAGAAATTGTACGCTGACACAGCAGAGACTAGCTGGAGCGACCATATCCTTAGAACCAAACTGGACACCGAAATAGAAGTCTACCAATATGATAGTGCTGTAAAGCGGCGCCAAGCCCTCAACTTGCAGGAAATTCTTGACACCACAGATCTCATATACTATGCTAGAAAACTGAAATTTGCCTGCATGGCACTCGCCCATCAGACCGTTTTTAAGCAAGAATACAAACTGGATAATCTGAAGTGGATACTAGCAGATATCAATTCTAAAAAACTTGCCGACATCCCATTGGTAGGTGCCTACTACCATGCGTACCACATGATAAAGGAGCCGGACAACGAGCTCATCTTTCAGTATTTTGATAGTTATCTCACAGAGCATGAAGACCAGCTTTCTGACGAAGACTTACAGACTTTATATCTTTTTTCTATCAATCAATGTATCCGCCAGCTCAACAATGGCAACAAGTCTTATGGCCTGAAGGGACTAGAGCTGTACGAACGAGCCCTAGGCAAAGGAGTCTTGCTCATAGATGGACATGTGTCTAGGTTTACTTACAGAAATATAGCCATGATGGCCATTCGTTCTGATGACCTCGACTGGGCAGAAGCTTTTACACATAAATATGCCCCACAATTACAGAAGGCAGATAAGCACAGTGCCTTCAATCACAATCTGGCATTGATCTATTACTACAAGAACAACTATGAGGAAGCCCTGACTTATATCCAAGAGGCAGACTTTAAGGATCACCTCATACATCTCGCCGCAAAAACTCTGCAGGCCAAAATATATTACGAACTGAAAGCTGATCAGTCGCTGTATTCCTTACTGGACTCTGTAGAAATCTATCTTATAAGAAATAAGATTATCGGCTATCATAGAAATAACTACAGAAATATTATCAAGTTTTTCAAGAAGCTCAGCCGCACCAATCCCTATGACAAGGAGAAAAAACAAAAACTTGTAGAACAAATAACATCAGAAGAAATACTTACGGAGAAAAAATGGCTGCTAGAAAAGTTGTCATAAAACCTGTATGAGGATGTCGCTCCACTGGAGCTATATATAAC
>CAYNJK010000204.1:0-6179 GCA_964397575.1 uncultured Saprospiraceae bacterium | reverse complement strand
ATTTCATATAGAACAAGATCTTTCCACTCCCTGCGGTCGGTCAAGATGGAAAAGGCTTCGTAGGAACTGTTTTCTTTTGGAGTGAAGTAAGTTGAGAATTTGTTTACAAGTGGGACAAGTATGATGTTCCATATGTAAGATACCCCAACTAAAAATATATCTCTCTGTGTTCTATTAACTCACTTCAACTTACCCTGACCACCTTATCCTCAGCAATAGCAAAAATACAGTCCTCCTCCTGCGGCTCTATTCTTGCGGTACCCGTAAAAGCGCCAAAGGCTGGCAACACCAAGCGGTCTGCCCTAAAATGGAAACAAGGTAACTTTATTGCTTGCAGACCTTTACCCCTGAGTCTCACTCCAGGATGTATATGACCACAAATATTATAATACTTAGAAGCTGCTTCTAGAGGTATATGTGTCAGAATAAAGGGCTCTAGTATCAATCTGTCTGGATAGTACTTTAGATTGGCTGCCTGGTAGTTTTTTTCATCCAGAATGTCATGATTACCTCTTATGAGCACAAACTGTATCTGAGGAAAGCTTGCCATGAATGATTTAAATTTTGCCCACTGCGTATTCATATGACTGTGAAAAAGGTCTCCCAGGATATACAGCGTTTTTACTTTATGGTCTATAATCAACTGAGATAATCGTTCTAGGTTTTCTGTTTCTACTTCCTGAGGCAAGCCGATACCTGCTTTTCTGAAATGGGTTATTTTACCAAGATGCAGATCAGCGACCAATAAAGCGTCTTTTTCAGGCCAATAAATGGCTTTTTCTGGTAAAAGGAGGAGTTCAGTACCCCTGATATGATGCTTAACTGCTGACATAGGGCCCAAAATGCGCCTAAATATTGATATGTATACCGTGAAATTTTAAATTCGCACCACGAAACAACTCATAAATTATCATGGGAAGAGCATTTGAATATAGAAAAGCAACAAAATTTGCCAGATGGGACAAAATGGCGAAGGCCTTTTCCAAAGCTGGAAAGCATATTACTATTGCCGTCAAAGCCTCAGGTCCTGACCCTGATACAAATGTCGCTTTACGTAGAGCCATACAGAATGCCAAAGCTGTCCAGATGCCAAAGGACAGAATCCAGGCGGCCATCAAAAAAGCATCCGATAAGGATACCAGTAACTATGAAGAAGTCGTCCTAGAAGGGATGGCGCCACATGGTATCGCTATGGTCGTAGAAACTGCAACTGATAACAACCAGCGTACTGTCGCCAATGTCAGATCTTACTTCAATAAGAAAGGCGGATCTCTAGGCACCAAAGGCATGCATGACTTCTTATTCAATAGGAAAGGCGTCTTCTATGTCCCTGTAGATCAGATTGCTGACCCGGAAGAGATAGAGCTAGAGATGATAGATCATGGCCTGGAATCGATAGAAAAAGATACGGTAGAGGAAAAGGAGATGTATAAAATCTATGTCGCCTTTGAAGACTTCGGTAAGATGCAGCAAGCCCTAGAAGCAGCTGAAATCAAGCCTGAAAAATCTGAACTCGAACGTCTACCGACCATCACTAAGGAGCTCAGCGAAGAGCAGGTAGATGAAGTCTTAGCTCTGATAGATCTAATGGAGCAAGATGATGATGTGAGTAGCATTTTCCATAATCTTGCTTAAAACCCTACTCAGAAGTAGAAATAATTCTAATAAGGTAGCTTAATTCTTTAAGGGATTTCTTTCATCTATTACTTTGCTGTCAGACCAGTCATCGTGCCATCCTCCGGTACCATCACCTAAAAAGGAGAAAGCTTCGAAAGGCACTACACGACTAATGGAACGTATAAAGACGGATCCAAAATCTAAGTTCTGGTTATCCTTGCTGACAGCCCGAGTCCCAGTAACTAGCTTTCCTATAGTCTTACCTCGTAGTAGAGTTTCGCAGATTGTGTAGTAAATAATGAAAGCAACAGCACCTAAAAGATATTCTATAATAAAATTCATCTCTTCTATCTGCATTAGCATCTCTTCGCTCAAAAGTAGTGCAAATCCTCCCAGCATAAGTAACATAATAAAGACCCTGTCTATGAGATAATTTGCAAATCTCTTTCCTTTGCTTGCAGCTCGGTAGCTAACTGTCGACTTTGAGTAATCCAGTAGAAGTTCGTTGTTCATCTTGTTGTTGAGTTATATAATTATCAAAAAATGAGTAGCGGATTTTCAAGATTGCTGATTACCGTTTTGGTAAAACTCTTGTTTAGAAAATTGAGAAAGTCTCCTTTGTTTTTATGCACGAGCACGTATATCTGATTGGAGTTTTTGTCACCAGTCATCTCTTTGAGTGACTGATTTATATTATCACTGTTTATAGTAGTTACGCCTTCACAAATATCGTGTCGGCCGTAATGGACAAATTTCTTTTTGTCAGGACTTGCAACTTGCAAAAGCTCAGATCTCTGCAGATTATCGAAAGTTGTCTTCTCATCTATAAAGCAGGTAATTGCAGGGGGCTCTGATGTGCTCAGTTGTAGTTGTGTAGGTAGCAGTAAGATAGGCACTTCCAGATTGTCTATCACCCAATGCGTATTTCTTCCCGCGAGAATCTCTGCAAAGTTGATTTTTTCTCTAGGAATCAGAACAAGCAAACCGTAATTATGGAAAATAATATGTTGCTTTACCTTTTCCCTATAATCTCCTTCTAGCAAAAATGAATTGACCAGAGAAGTCTTTCCTAATTCCTCCTGCAGATAGCTTTCGAGGCTGTTTTCACATTCTGAAATAAACTTGACTTTGGACTTGCGTTCATTTTTATTTATTTCTTCTAGCTTGTCCTTGAGGTCAAGGGAGTCCGTCACCTTTACAGGGTTATAGACATGTAGAACATCTATATTTATTTCTTCTTCTTCCAAGGTAGAGATGAAAGCTGCCAGATTTCCTTGTAAGGAACTTAGGCAGTCTTTTGATTCTATACTGACAAGTATACGCATAGGGATAAAGTTGATTTCTGCTATTAATATAGGATTTCTATTTCAAAAGCCCACTTTCATCTTAGCTATTCTGTCTTCTAATCGTTCGCTGGTCATTTTTTCACGTAATCTGTCTACCATTATTGGAAAGGAAAGAGGGGTGGGTCTATCGGGATAGGTGATAATGATATTCTGATTCTGGACCCGTTCCAAAGCCTTTATCATCCTGGCTTCTTCTAGTTGGAAAGTCATTACTTCTTCGAAGGTCTGCAGATAGAGCAGGTTTTCGGGTTCATAATCTTGGAATACTTCGAAGAGTAAGGAAGAAGAAGCCTGGAGGTGGCGATCCTTTTTTGCCTTACCTGGAAATCCTTGAAAGATAAGCCCAGATATACGAGCTACATCACGGAATTTTCTTCTGGCCAGCTCTGCGGCATTGATAGAGGCTTGTATGTCTTTGCTGATATTGTGCGGAGAAAATAGTTCGGGTACTATCCGATTTTCTACATCTATTTTTCTATCCGATAAGAGCTCGAAACCATGGTCATTCATGCCGATAGAGAAACTGATAGGCATCTTTCTGGCTAGGCGCTGACCGATAAGGGCACCCATGCCTTCATGCACATATCGCCCTTCGAAGGGGTACATCAGTAGGTGGAAGCCTTCCTTGCTTTGAAAATATTCTACCAGAAAATCTGACTGCGTAGGTAAGATGCTGAGTTCTTTCTGTAGGTCGAGTAGAGGGGAGAGTGCCGATAGTTCTTTATCGAGCTTCTTAGCCTTTTGGTTGCTTTCAGGCTGATATTCGTACAGCTTGTTTCTAAGAACTTCTGACATTTCTGCGCTGAGGGGCATCCGACCTCCGAGGTAGGAAGGTATTCTCTTGTTCTTTTTGGAAGAGTTTCTGACCAGCACGGTCATGTCCTTTATCCGCACCAGCTCCAGAGATCTGCCGGCAAACCAGAAGCTGTCTCCTACCTTTAGGTGTGCGACAAACCATTCTTCTACTGTTCCTATTTTTTTGCCGCGTAGATATTTTATCATCAGCATTGCATCTGAGGTAATAGTGCCTATACTGAGCTTATGTCTTTGTGCTATTCTTCTATCTGTAACTTTGTACAGACCTGCATCTACGACCACTTTGGAATATTCATCATAGGCTTTTAGTGATTGTGAGCCATGGACCAGAAAGTGCAATATCTTTTGCCAATCTTCTTTTTCCATACTGCCGTAGCAATGTGTCTTGATAACTTCTTCATAGATTTCTTCAGGGCGGAACCCTTCAGAAACAGCCAAGGTCATCAGATATTGTATCAGCACATCCCAGCAGCGGATATAGGGTACTCTTAGTTCTACCTTGCTGCCCTTGAGGGCTTCACGAAGTGCAGCTGCTTCTATGAGTTCCAGAGTATTGGTAGGAAGAAAGTAGATGGTGCTTACGGCACCGGGCTCATGTCCTGATCTGCCAGCCCGTTGCATAAATCGAGAAACACTTTTAGGACTGCCGACTTGTATGATTGTTTCTACAGGTCTGAAATCGACACCTAGGTCTAGACTAGAAGTGGAGACCACTGCAGAAAGCCGGCCTTCGTAAAGGGCATCTTCCACCCAGTCCCTGAGATTTCTTGCTATAGAACCATGATGCATGGCCATATCTCCAGCAAGACTAGGGTCCAACTCGAGTAATCTGTGATACCACAGCTCACATTTTGCTCTCGTATTGGTAAAGATAAGAGTGGTCTTATTGTCATAGATGATAGGCAATACCTTCTCAGCCAATGAAAGGCCTAGATGTCCTGCCCAAGAATATTCTTCTATATCATCAGGAAAGATGGAAATGACTTCGGTTTGTTTTTTGAAATTGGAAACAATCAGTTCTCTTTCTGCTGTGGCTGAGCCGAGTAAGACCTCCATACCTTCTGCAAGATTACCTATTGTTGCTGAGATACCCCAGACTCGAAGATCGGGACAGAGACCTCGGATACGTGAGATTGCCAGCTGAGCTTGTACACCGCGCTTACTGCCCATGAGTTCATGCCATTCATCGCATATAATGCTGTGTACTCCAGAGAAAAATTTTGTGTACCCATTTACTGTCATCAGCACATGAAGGCTTTCTGGGGTCGTAATCAGCACCTCAGGAGGCTGGGTGAGCTGTTTTTTTCGTTGAGTTGTTTTGGTGTCCCCACTACGGATGGCTGTCTGCCACTCTAGTCCAAAGCCTTCATTGGCTTTATCTATTGAGATCTTTATTTCCTTAGCCAGAGCACGTATTGGGGTGACCCAGATAATATAAGGGCCATTTGTCTTTTGTTTCTGCTCTAGAATGGACATCAAGGCTCCCAGATAGAGGGCATAGGTTTTTCCTGAGCCCGTTGGTGCATTGACGAGTCCAGATTTACCTTCTAGGAAGGCTTGCCAAGTTTGCTTCTGGAAGGGAAAAGCATTCCAGTTTTTGGACTTGAACCAATTTTGTGCAGGTTGTATGTTTGTCTTCTTAGTCAGACTCTTAGGCTTAATGCCTAAATTTAGCCTTTCTAAATAATTAACATAGATAACAAAACCACATACCGATCCATATATAAGGACTATGATCTACCAGTCCATTTTACACCACCCTTTATGGATGCAGTTTGTGTCAAGGGTGGTTGGGATGTTATATTAGAATTTAGTGCTTCTAAGGCACTCATTGGTGTTCTAGTATACCATCATAGACGCTACTGGGGTTTTAATCTGATTCTACCTTCCCCTATGACAGCTTATAATGGGATATATATCTTGTATCCTGATAAGGCCCTAAAGAATAATTTTAGGAAAGGACATTATACTTATAAAATCACCTCTGCACTCATAGATAGATTGCCCAAGCACAGTTTGTATTACCAGCAATACCACTACGATTACGATAACTGGCTTGCCATGTTTTGGAAAGGCTACAAAGAGACCTGCAGATATACCTATCTTATAGATACCTCTCAAGGAAGAGAGCTAGTCTGGAATAATCTGAAACATACCGTACAGAAAGATATAGAGAAAGCCGAACAACAGTGTACCTTGGTAGAATTAGATATGGAGACCTATTTGGATGAAGCAGAAAAGGCATTTGCAGAAAAGAAGAAAGCTTTGCCCGCCAATAAGGCAGTGCTCAGAAAGCTATATGAAAATTTGTACCCCAGTGGACAGCTAGAAATAAAAGCGGCCAAGCATGATGAAACCGGAGAAATACTTTCTGCACAGGCAATAGTACTGGACAGTAAC
>CAYNJK010000203.1:0-6205 GCA_964397575.1 uncultured Saprospiraceae bacterium | reverse complement strand
CGAGATGGTATTATGACAAAAGCAATCTATGCCTTGCTTAATCAGACAGATGCAGAAGGTGTTTTCTTCCCACTTAATGATTCTCAGAAAGGGATGTCCTGGAAAGCTCGTGAACTGGTCACTGCGGTAGATATTATGTATCACCATGATCCTTCAAATAAGACTTTGCTAGACATTGCAAGACGACAAGATAAGGTGCTACTAGACGAGACAGGATATGCAGTAGCTGCAGCACTAGAAAGAGGTGAAGCACAACCTTATGCACAAGCTCCCATGATCTATGGAGATGGAGAAGACGGGACAGAAGGTGGCGTAGGCGTCCTTAGAAACAAAGAAACCTGTCTAGTGATGAAATATTCTGCTCAAGGTATGGGTCATGGACATTTTGATAAACTATCATACTCTCTCTATGATGATACTGGAGAAGTTATCCAAGATTATGGTTCTGCAAGATGGGTCAATGTAGATCAGAAAGGTGGTGGGAGATATCTAAAAGAAAATAAGACTTTTGCAAAGCAGTCCATTGCTCATAATACGGTAGTCCTAAATGAAACCTCACATTACGAGGGCAAAATAGAAAAAGGAGAGTTACATCATCCTGACTTGTATTTTGCTGATTTCGAAAATGCTGATGCACAAATCCTAAGCGCTATAGACAAGCATGCCTATGAAGGTACGGCCTTACACAGGACTATGATCTTACTCACAGATTCTGCTTTTCCTAATCCTCTACTCATAGATTTATTTAGAGTGGATTCAGAAGTCTCTGCTCAGATCGATTTGCCGCTTTGGTTCCAAGGACACATACTTGCTGCAAACTTTGACTATGATAAAGCCTCAGCTAATATGACGACACTAGGAAAGGGTCATGGTTACCAACATGTATGGAAAGAAGCCACAGGAAAACCTATCAAGGATAATGCGTCTCTGACCTGGTTTGAAAACAATAAATTTTATACCTCCACTTTTGTAACAGATGAAGCCGATGAGCTCATTTTAGGAAAATCTGGAGCCAATGATCCAGAGTACAATCTGAGATATGACCCTGTTCTTATCCAAAGAAGAAACACCAACTCGACCTTGTTTGCTTCTGTTGTAGAATCGCATGGAACCTACAGTACTATTTCAGAGAATCCGATTAATCCTTATTCTGACATCGAGCATATAGCAGTCCTTCAGGATAGCCAAGAATATTCTGTAATTAGACTAAGAGATATTAATAATAATAATTGGATAATAGGGATATCAAATAATTATTCAAATAGATCAAAAAAACATAAACTTGTGTTCCAAAACCAGGAGCTAAGTTGGACTGGACCTTATATAATAACTAAGCACTAAAGCAAACACTTAAAATGAGCGAACTACATAATAATATAAAAGCTACTAAAGAATATTGGATAGACTCAGAGACACCATGGGAACCTGTGGCAGAAGGGCTATCAAGACAAATTATGGGTTATGATGACAAGATCATGCTTGTAAAAGCTAAATTCGAAACTGGAGCTATAGGGCAATTACATAAGCATTATCATTCCCAAGTAACCTATGTTGCAAGCGGAGAGTTTAAAATGACTATTGGTGATGACATTCGTATAATTAAGGAAGGCGATTCTTACTATATACCGCCGCACGAAATACATGGCTGTGTTTGTATTAAGCCCGGTATACTTATAGATATTTTCAGTCCTGCGAGAGAGGACTTTTTAGGCCATGAACAATTAAAGCTAGACAAATGGCCAATCAAGTGAAAAAGCAAGTCGGCGGACTCCGATGGTGGGTAATAGCCTTAGTAGCTATTGCTGCTGTTATAAACTATATCGATAGACAGGCCTTCTCTGTTTTATGGGAGTCGGATATAGGTGAAGAAATGTTTCCAAATTTAGATGTGTCTGAAAGAGGAAAAATCTATGGTGAGATCAGTGCATATTTCATTCTAGCTTATGCTTTAGGTCAGGCAATATTCGGACGTATTTTCGACAAGTTGGGCACTAGAGTAGGGTTTGTACTTTCTCTTGGGTTTTGGTCTTTAGCCACTGGATTACATGCAATAGTAAGAAGTGTTACTGGGTTTTCTTATTTAAGAGTTATGCTCGGTTTGTCCGAGGCGGGAAATTGGCCAGGAGCAGCAAAGGCTAATGCAGAGTGGTTTCCTACAGATGAGAGAGCTGTTGCTCAAGGTATATTCAACTTTGGAGCTTCCTTTGGTGCGATGATCTCTATTCCTGTTATCGGTTTATTAGCACAAAATTTTCAATGGCAAACCGTATTCTTAAGTATCGGTCTAGTTGGTTTTCTGTGGTTAATTCCATGGTGGATTTATGTAAAATCGCCACCCAAAAACCACCCATGGATATCTGAAAAAGAAAAGGATTATATCATGCAAGGTCAGGAGAACGAACTGGCTACTAAAGGTGATGAGGCTAAGAGTCTGAGCTATGGCAAAATCCTAGGCTACAAACAAAGTTGGGGAGTCATAATTGCTTCTGCGGCTATAGATCCGATTTGGTGGCTATTTGTCATTTGGATTCCTAACTACTTAGTCAGTGTCTTTGATATGGATATAACAGGAATTACTAAACTAGGGTGGGTGCCCTTCTTAGGTGCGATGATAGGTGCTTGGTTTGGAGGACTACTCGCCAAAGCCTTGTTTAACAAAGGTTGGGGAGTCAACAAAGTTAGAAAAACGACAATTGGTCTTGGTTGCGCAATTATGCTACCTGCCTTACTTGCTTTGAGTAATCCTGGAAATGCTGTTGTTGCAGTGATCATAATGGCTGTGATTTTATTTGGTTTCCAAACCGCTATTGGCAATATTCAGACCTTGCCAAGTGATTTGCTAAATGGTAAATCAGTGGGTACTTTATCAGGTATTGCAGGAATGTGTGCAAAGCTTGCGGCTGCTGGGTTAATCTGGTATATGAAAGAAATTATATCTCCTGAAAGTTATGGACAGGTATTTATTATCGGTGCAGCATTAGTAATTATAGTTGTTGCATCCATATGGTTATTAATACCAAAAATTAAACCGCTACAGGCATAAAATGAACTCTTGATTCAAATATTTTAATTATAAATAAGAACTAAACATTAAACAGAAATATGAGTAATAAAGGAAAAGTAGCCATCGTCACTGGATCAACTAGTGGTATAGGATTGGCAGTAGCAAAAAGATTAGGAAAAGACGGATACACAGTAATCGTAAATGGTCTTGACCATGCCAAGGGCGCTGAAAAAGTAGCAGAAATGGTCGCTGATGGAATTGATGCAGTTTATCACGGTTTCGATGTAACTAATGAAAAAGCAGTCACTGATAATATCAAGCAGATTGGGGAGAAGTACGGAAGAATAGATGCACTCATTAATAATGCAGGTGGTCTAGGAGGACGTTCTAGATTTGAAGAAATGACGACAGAATTTTACAGAAAGGTACTAGCTCTGAACCTGGATTCTGTATTCTTTGCCTCTAGAGCAGCTATCCCTTTTCTAAAGAAAGGTGAGCACCCGACGATAATTAATTACACTTCTAATGCAGGATGGAATGCAGGTGGTCCAGGTGCAGGAATGTACGGTACTTCAAAAGCTGCAGTACATACGATCACTAGAGCCTTAGCCAAGGATCTTGCTGAGTATGGTATCAGAGTTAATGCTGTATCTCCAGGTACGATTGATACGGATTTCCATATCGGAATCAAATCAACAAAGCCGGAAGTATTTAAGTCTTGGGCTAATAACATTATGCTGAAGAGATTAGGACAACCAGAAGATGTTGCTGGTGTTGTTTCTTTCTTAGTTAGTTCTGATGCGTCATTCGTGACTGCAGAAACTATCCAGATAGGAGGAGGGCAAGCACTAGGTATATAATTAAAATAGATAAGTTTTAAGATGAAGAAGGTAGTCACTTTCGGTGAGATAATGTTGAGACTAAGCCCTCCAGGATGGAAGCGTTTTTCTCAATCTAGTTCTTTTGATGTGGTCTATGGTGGCGGTGAGAGTAATGTCGCTGTATCATTGGCTAATTATGGAGTAGACGTAGATTTTATAACCAGACTTCCTGACAATGACTTAGGCGATTGTGCGCTGATGGAACTCAGAAAAAGAGGCGTTGGCACCAATAAGATAGTCAGAGGAGGAGAGCGATTAGGAATATATTTTCTAGAGACTGGTGCAGTGAGTAGAGGAAGTAAAGTCGTTTATGACAGAGCCCATTCTGCGATGGCTTCTATTCAGAAAGGAATGGTAGATTGGGATGCCGTGTTCAAAGGGGTCGACTGGTTCCACTGGACAGGTATCACGCCAGCTATTTCTCAGGGTGCAGCAGACGCTTGCCTAGAAGCTATACAAGCAGCAAATCGTTTAGGTGTAACTGTATCTACGGACCTCAATTATAGAAAGAAGTTATGGAAGTACGGAAAAGAGCCAGGCGAAGTAATGCCTGCGCTTGTAGAAGGTTGTGATGTCATTTTAGGAAATGAAGAAGATGCTGAGAAGCATTTCGGATTGCATCCCGAAGGTGTAGATGTGACGCATGGCGGTAGTGTAGATGGTAAAGCCTATCTCTCGGTATTGAAACAATTACAAGTGATGTTCCCGAGAGCTAAGAAGGTCATTACCACCTTGCGTGGATCCATTTCTGCTTCTCATAATACTTGGTCTGGTGTCTTATATGATGGTAAGAAATTGTATGAAGCGCCTACTTATGAGATTACTCATATCGTAGACCGTGTAGGAGGAGGAGATAGCTTTATGGCAGGACTGATCTTCGGATTATTAACTTATGAGAATGATGACCAGAAAGCTCTAGAATTTGCTGTGGCAGCTTCTTGTCTTAAGCACACAATTAAAGGTGATGCTAATCTTTCTACTGTAGCAGAAGTCGAGAAGTTGATGAGTGGGGATGCTTCTGGGAGAGTAAGTAGATAATAATTGAGAATTGAAAATTGAGAATTTGGATTAAGGTATAGGTGGTGGCAAGTAGAAGAATTAATTTAACTACTGTAAATAGAAAATTATCAATTGTCTAAGTGAAGGAAAATATTATCAAGGTCAAGACTTTTGAATTTGGTAAGAGGATTGTTCGGATATGTATATATTTAGAAGAGAATAAAAAGGAATACGTTCTTTCCAAACAGTTAAAAAGAAGTGGGACTGCTCCTGGTGCTTTAGTTAGGGAGTCGGAGCACGCTGAAAGTCGTAAGGATTTTATACATAAGTTAAGTATTGCTCTGAAAGAGGCTAATGAAACTGAATATTGGCTTGAAATGCTACGGGAAGGAAACTACCTATCTGAGGCAGAATTCAAATCTATTCAATATGATTGCATAGAAATAGTAAGGATCCTTGCTTCAATTGTCAAGACATCTAAAACTAAAAGCTAATTTTCAATTTATAATTTTACATTTTCAATTGATTTATGGCAAATTTTGATAGAATACACGTAGCTCAAACAATGGAAGAACAGGGTCTAGTACCGCTCTTCTATAATAGTGATGTAGACTTAGCAAAAAGCTTGCTGAAGGCTTGCTATGATGGTGGTGCTAGGTTGTTAGAGTTTACTAATAGGGGAGACTTTGCGCATGAAGTATTCAGAGAGCTTAATAAGTATGCGCTTAAGGATCTTCCTGGGATGATTCTCGGAGTAGGTTCAGTAACGGATGCCGGTACAGCTTCTTTGTATATGCAGTTGGGTGCCAACTTTGTTGTTACCCCTGCCCTTAGGGAGGATATTGCTATAGTCTGTAATAGAAAGAAAGTGCTGTGGTCTCCGGGCTGTGGCTCACTAGGAGAGATTTGTAGAGCCGAGGAATTGGGCTGTGAAATAGTCAAGCTTTTTCCTGGTGGCATTTATGGTCCTTCATTCATTAAGGCAATCAAAGGGCCTCAGCCTTGGACCAAAGTAATGCCTACGGGAGGTGTAACAGCTACAAAAGAAAACCTCTCTGGCTGGTTTGCTGGTGGCGCTACTTGTGTCGGTATGGGATCTAAGCTTTTTACAAAAGAAATTGTAGGCGGTCGCAATACCAAACAACTAGAAAATAAAGTTAGAGATACGCTAGCGCTGATAAAGGAACTACGTTCGTAGTTTTTTAGAATAAAAAGAAAAAAAGGATGTCCAAGTTATTGGACATCCTTTTGTGTTTTAAGTGACAGTTTCTTCACTTATGTTTTTGAAGAGAATTACTTCTCCAAATCTATAGTTTAATTA
>CAYNJK010000202.1:0-6223 GCA_964397575.1 uncultured Saprospiraceae bacterium | reverse complement strand
GTCAAACGGTATGGCCAGCTCTCTGGCTACTGGCTGTAGGTTTTTACTCTCTATGCCTGTCTCTTCTAGGCATTCTCTCAGCGCTGCCAGATAGATAGTCTTGTCTCGCTGTTCTTCTATATGACCGCCTGGCTGTAGCCAACGGTTTAGGATTTTATGATGTACCAGTAGTACTTTAGATTTATCTGAAGAGATTACAAATACACTAGCCGTTATATGACCATCGAAGTTTTTTCTGGTATATAAATCTGGCGTTTCGTTCCTGTGGAGGTAGGCTAAGAATTCTCGGCACCGCTCTTGTTCCATAGGGAATTTCTGAAGATATAGTTGAGTAAGGTTTATAAGTTTTTCTTTGGACTCCATAGGTGGTAAAGATAGAGCTTGATTATTAGCAACCCACCATGCTTCCCGCAGTGAAGACATAAGGCTGTTTTATTTTCTTGCCTGAGGCATTTTCTGCTGGAGCCCAAGTAGGCATGTGTCTAACTAATTCCAATATGTGTTCATTGGCCTTAGTATTGTTAGTGGCAGTTTTTAGAAATAAGTCGGTTGTCTTTCCTGAACTGTCTATGATAAACTCTACTTCTATAGGCTCGTCCAGCAAGACCTCTCGGGTAGGGGAGTCTGTAAGGTGTTTTCTGAAATAGCCTAGCAAAGCTGCTTCGCCGCCATGAAACTGCGCTTCTTTGGTAGGACTTACTCTCAGTTGTAGTTTCATGGTACGGAGCTCATCATTTCTGGTAACGGAGTTCGGAAGCAGGTAGTGCACTTCTACTGCGACATAGCAGCCTTGGGTGAGCTTGTTCAGTAAGTTTTTTTGCTCTATGCTCAGTTTGTCATTGCGACTTTTGGCAGTGTAGTTTTGACCATCACAATGTGAGGACAGAAGAGTAGCTTTATAAGCTTCTTGCTCTATCATCATATCCGGGTATTCCTGATGAAGGTCTTTTAGCGTCTCTGCTGAAGCCAGTTTTTCGTACGTCACATCTATAGCATACTGCCTATTGACCGCATAGCCTAAGTCCTGCATTTGTGCAGACATAGCACACGATAATAGGAGGAAATAAAAAACTTGCCGATGCTTCATGGAAGAAATTTCTACTAAGTTACTAATTAAGACGCAAGACCGCTGACAATAGAAAAAGCCTGATCAGAAATTCTGACCAGGCTTTTATTATATATAGTGGCAACTATATAACCCGATTATGCTTTAGTCTCTTCGAGCTCCATAACTTCTTTTACGGCTTGCTCTGCCTGTTCTTCGGTACTAGGCAAAAAATGCGCTGTTATTTTGTTAGCGATTTCTTCCTGTAGCTCAGGGTTGTCAGCTAGGAATTGCTTAGCGCTTTCTCTTCCTTGAGCTATTTTAGTACCATTGTAAGAGTACCATGAGCCTGCTTTGCCGACGATCTCTAGATCTACACCTAGGTCTATGATTTCTCCTCTTCTAGAGATCCCTTCACCATAGACCATGTCGAAGACAGTAGTTCGGAATGGTGGGGCTAATTTGTTTTTAACAACTTTTACTTTGGTAGGGCTAGCGATCATATTACCTTCTTTGTCTTTTATAGCAGAGCCGGACTTTCTGATGTCTAATCTGACAGACGCATAGAACTTAAGTGCATTACCACCAGTCGTTGTTTCTGGATTACCGAACATGACGCCGATTTTTTCTCTCAGCTGATTGATAAAGATACAACAGCAGTTAGTACGTCCTATCGTACCAGTCATTTTTCTGAGAGCTTGTGACATAAGTCGAGCTTGTAGGCCCATCTTAGAATCACCCATCTCGCCTTCTATCTCAGCACGAGGTGTTAGTGCAGCTACAGAATCTATAACGATGATATCTATCGCTCCAGATCTGATAAGGTGTTCCGCTATTTCTAGTGCTTGCTCACCATTGTCAGGTTGAGATATAAGTAAGTTCTCGGTATCTACGCCGAGTGCTTCTGCATAGGTCTTGTCGAAGGCATGCTCTGCATCTATAAAAGCGGCGATCCCACCATCTCTCTGACAGTTGGCTATAGTATGGATAGCCAGAGTTGTTTTTCCTGAAGATTCAGGTCCATAAATTTCTACGACTCTGCCTTTTGGTAGTCCACCTGTACCTAAAGCGATGTCTAGTCCTAGAGAACCGGTAGATATAGTATCTGTAGCGACAATCTGCTTGTCACCCAGCTTCATAACGGCACCTTTGCCATAAGTTTTTTCCAGCTTGTCTACGGCGAGGTTTAGCGCCTTTAGTTTTGCTTCTTTTTCTTTGTTACTACTCATTGTCTGTTTTGTTTAACTCTTTTAAATTAATAAGCTTAGGCTCGAAAAACGAAATATTAGAATTTCTTTTCTCGAAGTTCTACTACCGAAGCAGTAATGGTTTTCGTCGAATAATTCCACAAGTTGCCTTGTTTGATATTCAATACAAGTATAGTTCTAAAAGTGCAGTCTTTTTGCACGATAAAAATTAGCCCATTGGAATCACATCAGCGACTACTCCCTGAATTCGGAAATTAGACGTGAGTATTATGGGCTGGTGGTTCTTATTGGTCGATCTAGGCTTAAGGATGACCATGTTGTTCTTCTTGTGAAATTCTTTAATAGTGGCCTCATCGTCTATCAGGGCAACTATCAGATCTCCATTTTCTGCTGAGGGTTGTTGTTTTACGAGCACCATATCTCCACTATTAATCCCAGCCTTATCCATAGAGTCTCCCTCAGCGTAGAGGATAAAGTAGTTGTTATGAGGCTTGGCAATTTCTGTAGATACTGCCACATAGGTTGCTATATTCTCCTCAGCATAGATAGGCAGTCCACAGGATACTTTGCCGACTACAGGGACCTTCTTTACATCACCATCATCGTCGTTGTTTTGCTCGTCTATATTCTGGTCTTCTTGCAGAATGAGCAACTCTCTGGCTTCTACATCTAAGATTTCTGCAATCTTATAGAGATCATCTAGTCTTGGTTGTCTTCTATTCTGCACATAAGAGTTAATCATATTGTAGCTTTTGCCCAGCTTTTCCGCTAGCCAAGTCTGCTTTATGCCTTTCTCTTCTATGACTTCTTTTATTCGATTCATCGGCACAAATATATAGGTAATGTATTTATATATCAAAAAATGAGATAAAATATGTTCTTATGTGAGTATTTTATACTTTGTTGTGTAGCAATAAAGAAGCTAAGTCCTTGATTTACAGTTGTAAAACGAAGAAGTAACCATCCTAAAAAACATGTATAAACCATGAGATATATAAAAACAAGATTACTGCTAAGGCTGTAGCCGTCCTATAGAACACCTTGTTATAAGCCAGCTTATAGTAAATAGAGAAACCCGCCAAGTCCTTTTTGAATTCTTCTACTGCGTTGGAAATTATTAGAAAGAGAACATAGCAAAGACTGCCCACGATCAATAAATTAAAAACCCCTCCTACGATGCCCTTATCGAAAGTCTCCCTAAGTTGGAGCAGTATAGAATGTATGATTGCTATAACTAAAGTACTACCTAGTATGTGCAGATAGTAATGCGCTATAATATATAGGCTTTCCTTAGTTAAGCTCAGTTCTCTTGCAGCTGCGCTCTGCTGTTGCTGGTATTGTGTGGCTCTTTTTTTCTGTGCTTTATTTCTGCGGCTGCGGGTACTTTCTCTGGGATGGGCAACTGTAATATATTCTTCTTCTTTAGCTTGCCTTTTTAGTTTTTCCCATCTGAATAGATCATACTGTGTCCTTCTTTTTTTGTTGTTCAGTACTTCGTAAGCCTCAGTGATGGCGATAAATTTTTCTGCTGACCCTTGTTCTTTGTTTTTGTCAGGATGATACTTTGTAGCAAGCAGCCTATAATTCTTTTTGACCTCTGCCTTAGTGGCACTTTGCTTTAGTCCTAGAAGTGCATAGTAATCTTTCATAGATAGTAATACGACTACAAGGATAATGGATAGCAGGCTAATCGAATATAAAAAAGCAGATTTTAAGAGCCTTTCTTGTTCTTGCAGTTACTCCATCTGGATAGATCAGTGACAGGACTACCCTAAATTAAATTCATTAACTTAGAGAGTAGTAACCACTTTCAATAACTATAAAAATCATTTTAATATGGACAGCATTTTAGATAACAATGTATCAGGAACCGGTTTAGATATCGGAGGAACCTCAAGGTCCTATCTCTTAGAAACAGCCAAGTGGAGTAAATTCTTAGCTATCGTAGGTTTTGTAATGATCGGGCTATTCGTCGTGGTAGCTATAGGTATAGGGTTCTTTATGGGTTCTCAGTTTGATGGTATGATGGGTGGAGCAAGTGCCATGGGCGGTATAGGTATTGCGGCAATGTATCTATTGATAGCGCTACTTTATTTTTTCCCTACCCTTTATCTGTACAGATTTGCGAAACAGATGAGAGCAGCTATAGACAATAATAACCAAGGAGCTTTAGATGAGAGTTTTGGTAATCTGAAATCCTGCTTCAAATTTATGGGGATCATGACTGTAGTAATGTTAATATTTTATGCACTTATGCTGATCTTTGGAATAGGTGCAGGTATCATGGGCGCCATGTAATAAGGACGGATAATAATTAGACAGAAAGCAAGGTTGCGCTTTTACATGCAGCTCGGAAGTCTCTTTCTAGAAGACCATACATTTCACTATCGAGATATTCTCCTCTGAAATAATAATTTTCACGATGGTAGCCTTCTTTTTTAAAGCCCAGACTAAGTAACAGCTGTTTGGAAGCATCATTGTTAGGATTAATATCAGCAAGAATACTATGTAGACCCAGTAAAGTGAAACTCCAGTCCAGCACCGCTGCGGCAGCTTCTTTCATATAGCCTTGGTGCCAGTAGTCTGGATGTAAGCCATAGCCGATTTCAGCTCTATGGTCCTTGTCGAAAAAACGCCATAGCGCTATATCGCCTAAGAAAGTTTGTGTATCCTTCAACTCTAGAATCCATGTAATTCCTTCTTTGGCTTTCCAGTCCTCGAGGATTTTCGTGATAAATTCTGTGGCTTGTTGGAGTTCTGTATATGGTTCTCTGTCCATATATTTTAGCACTTTGCTATTTGATCTTTGGAACAAAACGGCTTCAGCATCAGACTGCTCTATTTTTCTGAGCCTCATCCTTGCTGTTTCCAATACTGGAAAAGGTTCTAATGTTGCTTTGTTAAATGGTATTGGCGGTTTCATATACTTTGTCTTTAATCCAGAACTGGCCTTTTACAAACCAGGCTAGACTAAAGATAGAGAGTAAAAGGGCCTCCCCGACAAAAATAGGTCTGAATTTGTCCCAGCCATGAGGTTGGAATTTATTAGCATAAGTAACATTGTCACTAGAGAAGTATGAGGCAAGCCTTACTGCCCTCTGTACCTATTAATCGCTTCCGTCTTATTGTTGACCTGTAGCTTATCGTAGATTTTGTGGATATGTTGCTTTACTGTGCCGATAGTAATACCAAGCTGCGCTGATATCTCCTTATACAGCAAGCCCTGCGAAAGTAGTTCCAGAATTTCAGTTTCTCGATTGGTCAGGGGCAGTTCTTTTTTCTGTGTAGGATTCTCTTGGGTAGAAAATGCATCTATGACTTTTCTGGCAATCTCGGGATTCATAGGGGAGCCACCATTGTAGAGTTCTCTTATCGAATTGATTATAAGCTCTGGATCAGAGTTTTTTAGGATGTAGCCTTTGGCGCCGGCCTTGATGCTTTTAAATATTTTTTCGTTGTCTTCAAAAACAGTGAACATACAGAACTGAGTATCGGGACACTGCTCTCGTATCTGGGAAATCGCTGTAATGCCATCAGCTTTGGGTAGTCCGATATCTGAAAGAACGACATCCGCTGGAAATTGGGTGAGAAACTCTATAGCATCTTCCGCATTATGGTAGATCTGGGTGCACTGAAAATCATCTTCTTCATTGAATAAATTCTGGAGTTCGTAGGCGATATCTCGTAGGTCTTCTATGACGGCGATTTTGATTGGTTTTGTGGCTGTAGTCATCTTGTTGCTATTAATAAATGATTTTGATTGTACTGGAGAGCTAGTAGACAAGTTGACTTCCACTCCCTTAGTTTCGATGTAATTCATAGTGTTGCAGCTCTTTAAAGGTAAGAAAAAGTAAAGACAGGTTTTTTTAACGATATTCAAAAGTGTGATAAGTATTGGAGTCGAGGTATCTAACTTTTGTTATACTCGTTGACTTAATTGGAAATTTGTTTAAAAGCCGCAAAGAAGTGG
>CAYNJK010000201.1:0-6240 GCA_964397575.1 uncultured Saprospiraceae bacterium | reverse complement strand
TATGCGACTACTTCTAGTTTTGAGAAAGACGACATACGATTTGACTTTAATTTTTATAACGAGCAAGATAGTAAAACCATTACAGGAAATATACAGCTAGACAGTACTGACTTGAGTATCTTAAGTATGAGTGGTGATGGACAGTCATTAAAGAGCGGGCTTTTCATTCCTGAGGAAGGCGATTTTAGTGGACTGATTACCTATTCTATCATAAACGATATTCTTGTCTACAATCCTGATGTAACAGCAGATGTTGTAAGTGCTAGATTTTCCAATGTCGGTGTAGGTAACGGTTCTTACCTGATAGATAATGAAGTCGCTGCAAATGGCAGGGTATACAAATACGTCGGAGAAAACTCTGGAAGTTTTGACCCAGTGATACAACTCATAGCTCCAGAGAAGAGGCAATTGATGACTGGTTCATTTGCTTATGACAATGAAAAAAACACAAAGGTCTACTTGGAAACTGGTGTCAGTCTTTTTGATGACAACAGATTTTCAGAAACAGGAAATGAAGACAATTTAGGTGTATCAGTATTGGCCAAAGTTTCCAACATTAAAACTCTAGGAAAACTTGTCCAATCAGACTCTGTCCAATCTTCTAACTGGCGCTTACTTACCGATGCCAGTATAGAATTAAAACAAAAAAACTTCCGAGCTCTTAATCCATATCGTCCACCGGAATTCAGCAGAGACTGGAATCTGACTGAGCTAGGAGAAGGCAATGATCAGTTGCTACACCATACTGCCTTTAAGCTGAAAAAAAATACAACGTCTTTCGGATACAGCCTAGATGGATTTCATGATAAAAATATCTACTCCGGTTATAGGCACATAGGATCTGCCTACCACAAAGACCTGAAGTGGACTATAGATGGACAAATGAATTTCCTTCATGCCAGGAGCAATTTCTCAGAAGAATCTAGTCAGTTTCTAAGGCCTAAGTTGCTGGTTCAGAGAGAGATATACCAAGGATGGGGTATCGGAGCATATTTCGAAAAAGAAGAAAACATACGCAGAGACTTACCCTCAGACTCACTAAAAAACACCAGCTTCAATTATGATTTGTATCGGGCCTTTATAACCTCGGACCAGAACAAAGCTTTCTTTGCCAATTTCTCAGTTACACAAAGAAATGACGATAGAGTGAAAGATGGTCTTTTTCAGAGGACGACAGAAGCGATAGACTATACTACAGGAGGGCAATGGCTGCACGGCAAGAACTCTGACCTCAAATGGAACTTCACAATAAGAGACTTCCAAGACCTGGATGAGAATGAGAATGACGAATCTAAAAAGACTGTAATAGGAAACTTAGAACACAATTATAATATACTGAATCGAGGAATTGTTCTGTACTCGTATTATGAATCCGAAAGCGGTCAAGAACCTATTGTTGAATTCCAGTTTGTACAGGTGCAGCGTGGAGAGGGCAGTTATGTCTGGGAAGATTTTAATCAGGACAGTATCACTCAGATAAATGAATTCAGACTGGCTCCTCAACCTGACCTTGGGGAGTATGAGAAAATCTCTGTTTTTAACAATGAATTTATACGATCGAATAAATCTATACTTAATCAATCTCTTAAAGTCATACCTAAAAAATTTCTAGAGAATAAAAAAAGCTTCCTCGGCAAATTCCAAACCAGCTTTAGGTACCGGATAGAACAGCGTTCTACTAACAACAACCAGGCCTTTATAAATCCCTTGGTAACGGACTCAAGAGATACAAGTCTAGTGAGTTACAATGCTAGTCTGGATAATAACTTATTCTACAATAGAGGCAATGCAAGTCATGATGTGCAATTGTCTTACAGAAGTTTTTCGAATGTTATCACACAAATTACTGGAAGGGATCTTCGGGGCAACAAAGAATTTTTTACACGTACTAGAGTCAACCTTATACAAGCTGTAGATGCGGTTCTGGAAACCAGTAATGGCAGAAAGTCATTTGACTCAGAGGCCTTTCCTGAACAAGCTTTCGAAGTTAACTTTTGGCGTCTGATCCCCCAGATTAATTTCAGACCTACTCCAAAGTTCCGAATAGTTACCAAGTATGCATTTGAAAAGAACAACAATACCATTCTCGCAAAGGAACAATCTATACATCATGACTTAAGTTTGGATATCACCTGGCGACAATCGACAAAGTCCAGTCTACAAGCTACATTCAGTATGGTCCTCATAGATTATCAGGGAACAAATAATACACCTGTAGAATTTGAGTTATTACAAGGACTACAAAATGGCACTAACTATTTGTGGAATGTGAATTATACCAGAAGAGTGGGTAAGAACTTTGATATGATATTTAATTACAACGCGAGGAAGTCTGAAGATGCCAGATTGGTCAATAATCTCGGTGTCCAACTGAGAGCTGTATTCTAATACAAGAAAAAGGAGATGAAACCTCACCTCCTTTTAAACTAAAATGATCTCAATCTCAATATGAAATCTGGCTTAATAGCCTAAATACTTAATTATCAATCTTATTTTATGACTTCGTTCATAACAGGACTCAGATAACTTCTTATCAACTTCTCCAAGGCATCAGCCTTAATTAAGGTCAAAAAGAAATCGTTTTCTCCATTGGAAATATTCAGTAGGGCAAGTTTGTCTCCAGAAAGAATCTTTAGCTTCTTCCTTATATCCTTAGGAAGAACCAGCTGACCTCGGTCATCACATGATACAATAGCTTCCACTGAAAATTTCGCCTTTTCCATAACTCCAGTGTAAATATATCTGATTTTTCTGAATTTTCTGATTTATTTGATTTTTCTACAAGATAAAATCGAATGTGTCGTGATTAGCCATAACAAAACCACTGTTTCTGTGTTTCACCTGCCTATATTTGTTTTAAATACACATCAGAATAATATGAAATCAATACTAATCACTATCCTAACAGCTCTAAGCTTCTCATTGGTAGCTCAGCAGCCATGGTCATCTGTGGACGAATCAAGAATTCTAAACAGAAACACAGCCGAAAGAGGCACGATTCCTAATGAATATGCTACCTATAGCTTAAATCTCAAGAACCTAAGAAGAACTTTAGCTTCTGCGCCGATGGAAAGCCTTAAAAACTCTACACAATTAGGAGTAATTATGGATCTCCCAATGCCAGATGGAACCTTGGAACAATTCCGATTTGTAGAAAGTCCTTGCATGAGTCCAGTTCTGGCTGCAAAGTTTCCTTCTATAAAGAGTTACGCTGGTGCATCCACAGAGACAGAAAGTTTAGCACGAATTGATTTCAGTAATCATGGTTTCAGAGCTATCATCTCTACTCCTAAAGGGGATGTCTTTATAGACCCTTACTTTTTGGAAGCAGATGACAATCATATCAGTTATTATACGGCAGATTTTGTTCCTGATCTTACAGGTATAGAAAAAACTTGTGGTGTAGAAGATTTTCTACAACAGCAAGAGACACAACAATCTTTACTGAAAGGTGATAATGTAAGAATTAGACCTTCACATACTAGGAATAGATTTGTTCCAGTAGTACAGACGACTTACAGATTTGCCCTAGCATGTACAGGTAGATGGGGAACACAGCAAGGTGGTACAGTAGACTTGGTAATGGCAAAGATGGTAACCGCCACAAATAGACTGAATTCTGTGTTTATCAGTGAGATGTCTACAAAATTTGAATTAATAGATGACAACGATAAACTTATTTTCTTTCTAGCTACAGAACCTTATTCTGATCCTCAGATGGGAGGGGTTGTTCTTGGAGAAAACACGAGGGTAATAAATACAGCCTTAGGCGGCTCAAATGGCTATGACATAGGTCACGTGTTTACGACTACATGTACTGATGGTATAGCTGGTGTTGCCTTTGCAGCCTCAGTATGTACTGGAAGAAAAGCATCTGGTGTAAGTTGCCTAGGCAATCGAAATATAGACGCTTTTGTTGTGTCCACTATGGCACACGAGGTAGCGCACCAGTTTGCGGGTGGTCACACATGGGCTGGCTGTTCTGATGGAACCGCAGGTCAATTCTCTGGAGCTAGTTCATGTGAACCTGGTTCTGGATATTCGATTCTTTCTTATTCAGGGATATGCAATTCTACAAATAATACTGGTCCTGGTATCGACTTATTCCACAGTTGTTCTTTAGAACAGATGAAAGAGTTTATAAGTTTTGCAGGCTGTGGAACATCGGAAGAGACAGACAATATGCTTCCAGATGTATGGATAGAGCAGCAAAGTGGATTTTCCATTCCGATAGGTACTCCTTTCGAATTGACTGGAAATGCAGAAGACGCAGACGGAGACAACCTTACATATACTTGGGATCAAATAGATATAGCGGGATCTCTTAGAAACTTAGGTGACCAGGATGGTCCATTATTCAGATTTAGAGAACCTACTACATCACCGACAAGAATCTTTCCAGAACTTAATTGGGTTCTAAGAGGACAAGATTGGAGGGAAGAAAGATTGCCTCAGATAAGCAGACCTCTGACCTTTAGATTTGTAACCAGAGATAACAATCCACTTGTAGGTGGTGTAAACTGGGCCGATCTCGCATTCAATTCTGCTGAAGAGGCTGGGCCTTTTGTTGTCACTGAACCTTCTACAACCTTAGATAGACAAGTTGGTAAGGTACTGAATGTGCAATGGGATGTAGCCAATACAGATGGACCTGAAGTAGACTGCCAGTTCGTAGATATTTATTTTTCCGAAAATGAAGGAGAATCGTTTGACTACTTACTCCTAAGTCAGACGCCTAATGATGGGTCTGCAGATGTTGTAATACCAAACGTAAGAACTCTAGAAGGAATTATAAAGGTCAAAGGACATAATAATGTGTTCTTCAATTTTGGTACAGGAAGAGTTAGAGCTACCGTGCCTACAGAACCTAGATTCTTTGCTGATTCTCCAGATAAAGCAATTGATATCTGCTTGCCAGATGCATTTACTACACAAATTACTTCTGAGTCTATCTTAGATTTTGATGGTATGGTAAATCTAGAAGTTATCTCAGAATTACCTGATGGTGCTCTAGTGGAATTTGGTTCTAGTTCCATTCCAGCGGATGGATCTACTTCTCTGACTATAGACATGAACAATGTAGAGTTAGACGCAGTAGGCCTTTACGAAGTTGTTGTTCGAGCAATTGCTCCGGATGTAGATACTTCATATGTATTCCTAAATGTATTTGCTGGAAATGGATTTATAGATGATTTCCAACTAGAATCACCTGTGAGTGGATCTGCTGGTGTAGCTTCATTGCCTAACTTTGTATGGAATGGTTCTGAGAGTGCTACAGGATACAGACTGGAAGTTGCTACGTCACCAAGATTTTCTGATGATGATATCGTGGTGAGCAGAGAAGCAGGTCTAGATACAACTGCAACTGGTCAGTTCAACTTAGAAAATAGTACCCTATACTACTGGAGAGTAATAGCCTATAATGATTGCTTCGGTGAGGTACTTTCTGAAACATTTACATTTGGATCTAACTCACTGAGTTGCCAGACTTTTATTTCTGAAGAAACGCCAGTTACTATACCAAGTTCTGGAACACCAACTGTGGATGTAATCTTAGATATAGAACAAGATGGATCAGTAACAGATCTTAATGTAGGATTACTCCGAGGTACTCATACTAAGTTAAGAACTGTAAGAGCTCAAGTAATAAGTCCACAAGGAACAGAAGTTACTTTGTTTGAAGGTCAATGTAATAATACACCTACAATCAATGCAGGTTTTGATGATGAATCAGCTTTCCCTAATGGTTGCCCGAATGAAGCTGGAGAGAAAATACAACCTCTAGAACCATTGGCTACCTTTATAGGAGAAAGTCTTGCTGGAAACTGGACTTTAAGAATCCAAGATATAGAAGCTGCTAATGGTGGTACCATCAATGAATTCCAACTAGAACTATGTTCTGACAGAGCGCTGAATAACCCATTTCTTGTCAATAACGAAGTAATGGAAGTACTTACTGGGTCGTCTAACTTTGTGACCAGAGATGAACTATTATCTGATGATGATGACAACACTGCTGAAGACCTACTGTATACTTTAGTTACTGTTCCTAGCAGAGGAATCTTGTCTATAGACGGCACTCCTCTACAGATAGGAGATCAGTTTAGTCAAGCGCAGTTAAGTAACAACGAAGTACTATATAGTCACCTTGGAACAGAGGATGAAGTAGACAACTTCGTTTTCACACTGATAGATGGAGATGGGGGATGGATAGAAAAAACCATTTTCGTTATCAATATT
>CAYNJK010000200.1:0-6249 GCA_964397575.1 uncultured Saprospiraceae bacterium | reverse complement strand
GCCCCAATCCATCTCAGTAGGCTTTTGAATAAATCTGACATCCAAATTGACCAGACGTATGTACTCTTCTTTTAGATTACTTACTGCAAGTGTCAGGGCGGGTATGCCTTTGGCGTAGATGGTTTCTTGAAATTTTTTGTATTCGGGGAGTTCATTGGGTTCTAGTAAAAGCGCAGTGCCTTCAGGGTCTTCAGCGCTGACGACGATTGCCACTTGTTCTTTTGGGTTGTACATGAATTTGTCAAAACCCAAGATCTCTGTATAATATTTAAAAGCCTTGACAGGATCAGTAACAGGTATGCTGGTCATTTTTATTTTCATCTGCTTGCTTAGTAGTTCATCATATAATCATTGAGGTTAATTTCCTTTTTGAGTCCTATTTTTTTTCTGAGTCTGTATCTGGATATTTCCACACCTCTTACTGAAATTTTTAGTAGAGGTGCTATTTCTTTAGTGGAAAGATTCATTCTTAGATAGGCACACAATTTTTGGTCTTTAGGTGTCAGTTGTGGAAACTCTGTTTTTATTCTTTTTAGAAATTGGTGATGTGCCTGATCAAAATGGATACTAAAGTTATTCCAGTCTTCTTCTAGTCTGTCATCGGTTCTGAGAAGACTGATTATTTTCTTGACTTCTTTTTTAGCCTCTGGATCTTTTACCATTTTTTCCACAAGCTCTACCTCAGATCTTATGGCAGATAAAGTTTCGTTTTTCTGAAGGAGATTCATCGTAGACATAGCGAGTTCCTTATTTTTAAATAGGATTTCGTTCTCCAGTTTTTCTCGGTTTATGCGTTCTAGTTCTCTTTCTGCTTCTTCTTTTACTTGTTGCATTTCAGCATCCTTGGCTTTTGCAAGACTTATAACTTCTGCTTCTTTTTCCTCCTTTACCTTAATCATAGCTTCTTCTGTCTTTCTCTTTTCTGATTCCAGTAGAGCAGTATTTTCCTTATATATTTTCCTAGGAATGAGCAACAAGCTAAGTAACGCCAGTGTCAGTATCGCTGCCAGTAATAATCTAAACCACCTAGAATGTTGCCAAGGCGTAGGTATTGTAAATTGAAAACTTGCAGGAGCACTTTCCCTATTGTATATATTGACAGCTTTTGCATGGAAGGTGTAATTGCCATAGGGGAGGTTAGTATATTCTTTGGTCGTCATAGTAGTCCATTCCGACCATTTTTTATCCATTCCTTCCAGATAGACCATAAAGTAGTGGCCAAAGTTATCTTTAGTACTCGAAGACAGATTAAATCGTATGGATGTTGTTTCGTCTGGTAGGCTGTGTTCCAGGCTGGCACCGAATCCTCCAAAAATGATACTATCTCTAGCACCTGAGAGACCTACAGAGGTAATGAGTGGTGCATTCAGAGATTCCATAATAGGTTGTGCGCTAATGATTTTTACACCACTATAGGTACATTGTAGAAAGCTATTATTATCCAGTGGGTAAAGATTTTCAAATCCTCCTATGTAATCCTGATTGCCTTCTTTGGTAGCTATCCTTTCTATTTGTATTCTAGTTTCTGGACCTAGATTGTTTAGCTCTACGCGATCAGTACCGTTATCGGATATGGTCCAGTATTGATTGTTTTGATGTATGATTCTTTTCAGATGTATGCCGCTTGGGTAAAATTGGGACATCATCGTAGAGATACGAAATGAGTCTGCTTCCATATGATACTGAAATGCACCTGCCTCATTTGTAACTATAGCTTCTCCTCCGATTCCAAAAATATAATTCCGCTTGTTTGTAATAAGACCATCGTCGGCATCATACTCCTTAAGATTGCTATTGGTGAAGTCTGCAGTGAAGTTTACTTTGTATACTTTTTTATATGGATGAGAGATCCACAGGTTACTATAGTCGTCATATAGCATTATACGACAACTCACATCTAAGCCAGGCACTCTGGAGACCACTGCCCATTTGCCGTTTTTCTTTTTTAGGATAAATACACCACTGTAGGTCCCTAGTGCCAATATGTTTTCCTTGAGCGGAACAAACTTCCACGATCCTATTTTTGCTCCTCCAATAGGTTCTAGGGCGAAACTACTATTGACACGATAGGCACCCGTCCCATGCGCAAGAAAGAGCTCCCCATTTATTAGGTCTAAACCCCATGTTTCCCCTTCTGTTCCACTTACAAACTCAAATTTATTACCTTCCAGGGGGTCATAATATTGTTTCTTGTCTATGTAGTAAAGGCCATTGGAAGTCGCGAAAAAGAATTTGCCTGACCATTCTTGCACATCATAGATAGAGCCCTCAAGGTCGCGATCAGGATAGAAAGTTGATTTAGCATTTTGGTATTGGACCTTATTGATGCCATTTTGTGTTCCTATCCACAAGTTCCCAGCTTTATCCTGGATGATGGCAGAAACATGGTTGTTCCTCAGTCCCGTTGTTTTGTTGAGTAACCTGGTAAATTTTCCATCTTGGCTGATGGTCACTGCACCGCCGAAGCTCGTACCTATGATTAGATTTCCATTAAAATCCAGTATGCCGCATAGAATTTTTTTGGTTTTTAAGAATGCGTCATTATTGGTCTTCCACGGCTTGATACCTTCATCTTTGTTGTAGAGGAAGATCCCTTGGTTTTCTGTAAGAATAATATAACTGCTGTCTCGCTTCAGAATATCAGCCACCTTCCAGTCTTTTGTTTCCTGGCTGCTCGGTAGCATATGTGCATGATCATCCCTTATGTGGAACAAACCCTTATTATGCTCATGAAACCAGACTTCGTTATCTACAAGGCAAAGTTTCGTAATAAACTCTTTGTGCCCATAGCGTTTAGCTTGGGTGCCTTTGAATTCTGTTACTTCATTATACTGTGTTAAGGCATACGTTTTCCCATTTGCATACACTAAATCCCATATTTCGCCCAATTCGTTGTTTTCTGGGTCTACTAGTGAGTGATATTTTAAATACCCTCTTTCATTTGGGGCAAAATATCCCAGTTCCCCTTGGCCACCTACATACACAGTGTCTGGACCTCCAGTGGCAATAGACCTCAAGATTGTGTTATTAGGTGTTACATGGGTTTGCCAATTGGATCCATCATAGGAAAGAAGACCACCATTATTGGCAAAATATATCCGACTCTCACTCCTTTGTACGTCCCAGTTTTGATGCCCTGCACTATAATCATCTTTGGTAAAACTGGTTATGGGTAGATTTCCTAGATTGAGGGGTTGAGAAACAGCTGATAGTGTCGTGAGTAATACTAATGAGAGTATAATGCCTTTAATAATAGTATAGAAGCTAGTAATAGCTAGGTTTTGCACCGATCTGAAGAAGTAGTATGTTGTAGTGAATTTCAGCAATGATGTAGGCTTGATGTATTGATTATTGCAAATATAGATATTAATTGAAGCTAATTTTATTTCGTATTAATTAAACTCTACAAAGCAATAAGTTGTCGAGTCAGACAGCTTCCTAATTAAAACTTAACTATATGAAACGAATTATACTTTTATGCTTTCTAGCGCTACCTCTACTAGTTTCAGCGCAAATAGAAACGTCTACGCTTTATGATTTTGAAACAACGGCGCCTGATAGTTTTAGCACTTTTGGAGCTGTTGACACTACATTGCTAGCATCTCAGTTTACTATAGCTAACCCAGCACCAGATGCTGTAAATGGCTCTGCAAATGTTATGAGATATACTAAAGGTGCAGATGCCCAGACTTGGGCAGGCTACTTCTGGGACATGGATGCTGCTATTGACGCTAACAGTGTCTTTGAAGTTTGTTTGGACTATTGGTCTCCTTCTACAGGGCAAATCTTGATTAAACTAGAAAATGGCGATGCTTCACAAGATTGGGAGCTAGCAGCCAATAATTCTACACCTGGTCAATGGGAAACGCTATGTGTGGACCTTCGAAATGACTCACAAGGAGCTAATCCTGGCCCTGCATCTGGAAGATCATTTACGCGATTTGTCTTGTTTCCAGAGTTTAATGTAGCTGGGATAGGTTCAGATGTGGATTACTTTATTGATAACATCACTATCACTAGTGATAATACCGTAAGAGAATTTCCTGTAACCTTTTCTGTGGACATGAATGATTACCCTGAGCCATTTACAACAGTTTTTGTTAGTGGAACTTTTAATGACTGGTCTGGTGAAGCCAGCCCACTAGAGGATGCAGATGGCGATGGTGTATGGACTGGAACCTATGATGTTACGCAAGGAGAGATAGAGTACAAGTTTACGATCGACAACTGGGCGGATCAGGAGAACTTCAGCAGATTTGATGAATGTATAACTGCTACTACTGATAGTAATGGAGAAACTTTTGTAAATCGATCTCTAGTCGTTTTCGACGAAGTTGTTGCTGATCCTGTTTGCTGGAGCACCTGCTACGCTTGCGGAGAATCCTACTCTATAACTTGGAATGTCAATATGGCTACAGCAGATCCTGCTGACACAGGCGTCTTTGTAGCTGGTGGTTGTTGCTTTAGCAATAGTATCTTCGAACTGACTGATCCAGATGGTGATGGCATATTTAGCCTGAGCATGACGAGAGGAGCAGGATTTAATTCTTTCTATACCTTAATCAATGGCGCTTGCCCTGATTTTTCTTGTAAGGAAAATATAGAAGGTCAAGAATGTGCTGATCCTAATAATTTCAATGATAGATTTTTACCACCTCTAGAAGGGGATGTTGTAATCAACACTTGCTTTGGACAATGTACTTCTGTCGCAGAATGCGAAGTCATTCCAGAAGTAGAAGTTACCTTCTTTGTAGATCTAGTAGGAGAGACTATAGATCCTGAAGGTGTCAGAATCGCAGGAAACTTTACAAACTGGCAAGATGAGGATATGATTCTGGAGTCAGGTACTGTATATAGATATACGACTGTGCTTCCAGCAGGTGAATACGAGTATCAGTTTAAAAATGGACCTAACGGCTGGGAAGTCTTACCTGATGGGGAAGATTGCACGATTACGACTGATGATGGCCAAGGGAATGTATTTATAAATAGAGCTTTATCGCTTAGTGGCGCTAGCTCTACAGAATCAACTCGCTTATTCTGTTTCAATACTTGTAACAGCTGTGCAGTTGCTACGGATGACTTAGAAATAGATAATACAATCATGGAACTTAGACCTTCAGTAACATCGGAGTACTTTGATGTAATTCTGAATGAAGCAGTTTCTGGACAGTTAAGTATACTTTCTACAAGTGGCGAGTTGATGTTTACAAAGAATATTACATCCAGTGCAAATGTACTGAGAGTAGATGCTACGACTTTCTCTGCGGGCATGTACTTTGTAAATCTACAAACGGAAAACAACTTGGCAACACAACGTGTAGTCATAACTAAATAAGAACTAAAATCGAACATTAAGATTCAGTATGAAAAAACTATTAATACTTAGTGTATTGCTTACTTGCTGGCTTGCTTCTTATGGCCAGCAAGTAAGCGGTACCATCACTGATGGAGACCTTGGGGATCCACTTATCGGTGCTACTATTTTGGAAAAGGGTACAGATAACGGTACGATTACAGACTTCGATGGCAACTTTGTGCTAGATGTAAGTACAGACAATCCTGTATTGGAAATATCGTTTATCGGTTATGCTACACAGGAGGTGACCTATGATGGGACACCTATCAATATTACCTTACTCGAAGACTCTGAGACTTTAGATGAAGTTGTAGTTGTTGGATATGGGGTACAAAAGAAGAAAGTAGTTACCGCCTCTATCGCTCAACTTAAGTCTGAAGATATAGAAGATAAGCAGGTCGTGGATGTGCAAACAGCATTACAAGGTCGTACTGCAGGAGTAAGTGTTATCCAAGGTTCAGGACAGCCAGGGTCTGGAAGTCTAGTCAGAGTAAGAGGAATCTCTAATCTAGGTGACGGAAATCCACCTCTTTATATTGTGGATGGACTACCAGTAGTTGAAGCTGGGATTAGAGATTTAAATCCAGCCGATATTGAGTCAGTAGATGTTCTAAAAGATGGATCAGCCGCAATATATGGTGTATCAGCTGCAGGTGGTGTTGTTCTAATAACTACTAAGAAAGGAAGTGCTGGAGGTAATGTTCTTAAGTATTCTGCCTCTTATGGTTTTCAGAATGTTCCAAGACAAGTTTCTGTAACTAATGCCACTGAGTATGCTACTCTTAGGAATGAATCAAGAGCTGCAGCAGGACAACCTCTTTTGTTTGAAGACCCACAGTCTCTAGGAGTAGGAACTGATTGGCAAAGCGAAATATTTAGATCCAATGCGC
>CAYNJK010000199.1:0-6287 GCA_964397575.1 uncultured Saprospiraceae bacterium | reverse complement strand
AAATTCTGCTAGCCTGTAAGTTTAGCTCTTGCTCATCCTATATTGCTCAGGACATTCACTTCCTCTCAACGCAGATACACTATAGATCAGTTGGTCATCTTCTATTCTAGCTGTTTCGCAATTGCTCAAATCATCATTTTCATTGAGACAAATAAATACTTCCTCACCTATTACTGAGTAGAACCCTCTTTCTACTTGGCTGTCACCATTTATAATAAAGCTGATCTCACTAGTACCATCCATATTGAATCTTACAGATACCACACAGCCAGAAAATTCTATGGAGTCATTACTCAGACAGGAGCCTGGAGTGGTATTGGTCCATGGAAGATTCTGTTGGGAAATAGCGCAATTCTCTATTCTTACGGCCTCTACTTGCCAGTTACCTACTATAACTTCTTCCAGAGGATCATCTCCACATGAAATTATAAATACACATAGAGAGAGGAGTAATAGCTTAGAGAGTTTCATTACTGTGTACTTGATTGGTGATTAGGAATACATCTCAGTCCCTGAGAAATGAAAGTTTGCCTCTATCAGCGCATTTTCATCACTATCAGAACCATGTACGGCATTTTCTCCTATGCTTGTTGCATAAAGGGCTCTTATAGTGCCTTCAGCAGCATCTGCAGGATTTGTAGCACCGATTAGTGTCCTGAAATCTTCTACAGCATTGTCTTTTTGTAATACTGCAGCAACGATAGGGCCTGAAGACATAAATTCTACGAGCTCTCCATAGAAAGGTCTTTCTTTGTGTACGGCATAGAATTGACCAGCCATACCAGCACTCAGTTGAGTATACTTCAGAGCTACAATCTTAAAACCGCCTTCGTTAATCTTATTCAATATTGCGCCGATATGTCCATTTTTTACTGCTGTCGGCTTAATCATGGTGAATGTAATATTTCCTGCCATAAGTCTCTTTTTTATTGTTTAGGACTCAAAAGTATGAAAATGACATTAACCATGCCCATCGCACTTACTATATTTTGAATGTGTTATTTAAATTACCCATTTTTGCGCCCGATGGAATTTACGACAAGTGAAATTGCTGAAATTAAGCAGCTGATTGAATATCCCAAGGGCATAGTTATTATAAGCCATAGAAACCCAGATGGAGATGCTATAGGCTCTAGTCTTGGCTTACGATTGTTTCTGGAAAAATTTGGTCATTCTGCCAAGGTTGTATTCCCAAGTGACTATCCATTGACCTTTGATTTTCTGGACGGCATAGATCAAAGTATTATTTTCGACAGTGAAAGGAGTAAAGCTATTGAGATAATTAAGAAGGCTGATATTTTGGTCTGCTTGGATTTCAACAGTCTAGACAGGATAGATAAATTAGGTCCACATGTTCAGGACTCAAAAGCAAAGAAGATTCTTATAGATCATCATTTAGATCCAGAGCCTTTCGCAGACTATGTCTATAGTGATATTTATGCTTCATCTACCTGTGAGTTAGTACATAAGTTTATCCTGGACTTAGGAGAAGAGCAGAGGTTAGATGTTCCTATTGGCGAGGCTTTATTTACTGGCTTGATTACAGATACTGGTTCATTTAAGCATGCAACTAGAGATCAGACCTATGAGACAGCTGCACAACTAAAGAAATTAGGTGTAGATGATTACAGCTTGCAAGACAAGATTTTCAATACTGTAACTGAAAAACAGATGCGTTTGTTAGGGCACTGTCTTTATAATCGTATGGAATTGATCCCCGAATATTCGGCTGGAATAATTGCCTTAACTAAGGCGGATTACCAAGAATTCGATATCCAGCGAGGAGATACTGAGGGCATTGTGAATTATTTGCTTATGCTGAAAGGCATCAAGGTAGCTGCATTCATAAGAGAGCAACCAACTATAGTAAAGCTTTCGATGCGTTCCAAAGGAGATATATCTGTTCAGGAGATCTGTAGAAACCACTTCAATGGTGGAGGACATAAGAATGCGTCTGGAGGGGCAGCGTATGCTAAATTAGAGGACATCGTTTCAAGATTTAAAACTGTCTTGCCTAAGTACGTTAAAAAGATAAATTGAATATTATCATTAGCTATATTTATTGATCAATCCATGATATTATGCACAAAAATATTTTCATATCCTGCCTAGTAGTTTTTAGTCTATCTTTCCTTTCTTGCCAGAATTCTAGTGACAATATGTTGTCTAATGGTTATGAATATACTATGCATACGAGTAAGGCTGGACCTAAGCCAGCTGAAGGTCAAGTAGTAACCTTGGATTTTGAGCTGATCAGCGAGACTGGAGAAGTATTAGATGACTCTAGAATGGTCGCTGATAATACGCCTTCTATAAAGATTCCACTTGAGATGACACCAGCTATGGATAGAAACCCACTACTAGCTTTGGTAAGATATATGGCGGTAGGAGATAGCGCAACAGTAAAAGTTCCTGTAGACTCTTTACCAAATCCACCCGAAGAATTTAAGCAGAACAATTTCATCAATTACGTGGTCAAACTGAAAACCATAGAAGACGAACAGACCTATAAAGACCGGATACAGCAGGAGCAATTAGAAAATCGAGCTGCAGCAAAGTTTAAAGAAGAAGCTAAACGAGACGAAATAAAGAAGTACTTCGATACCTATATGGCAGGTGGATATAAGTCCAGTACAAGAACTCTGGATAACGGTCTTAAGATAGCCATCATAGAAGACTCTGATGGTCCGAAAGCTGTAAATGGTGATTTTGTAGCAGTACAGTATTTTGGATTTTTCAAGGATGGTGAGAGTTTCGATAATTCTTACAGAGCTGGTAGACCCTTCACTTTTAAAATTGGTCAAGGCATGGCTATACAGGGCTGGGACGTCGGCATACCCGAGGTACCTCAAGGGGCCAAAGCCATTTTGGACATTCCTTACGAACTTGGTTATGGAGAAAGGGGTAATCCACCTGTAATACCTGCCCAGTCTGATCTTGTATTTTTTATAACCGTAGAGAAAATAAATAATCGATAGTAATCACTTGGTTACTCTCTATTAGTGCCACATTTTGAATACTAGATAAAACCAAGGACAAAATGACCTTAGAGCAATACAAAGATTTGCGCAGTCGTTTGGAGTCGTTAAGGAGCTATCTTTGACGTCGACAATAGACTCCACGAAATAGAAGATAAAGAACAACAATCCGCTGATCCCCAATTCTGGAATGACCCCAAAAAGGCAGAATTGGTGATGAAGGAAATTAAGATCCATAAGCTATGGGTCAATAAGTTCAGCGCTATCAAAGAATCCTTTGACGAGCTAGAAGTCTTATACGAATTTCAGAAAGAAGGCGAAGCAAGTGAAGAAGAAGTCAATGCTCAATACAAAAAGAGTTTGGCTATTGTAGAAGATGTAGAATTCAGATCTACCCTAGATCAGGAAGAAGACGAGTTGTCTTGTCTCTTAGAAATCAATGCCGGTGCGGGAGGAACAGAAGCCTGTGACTGGGCAGAGATGCTCTATCGTATGTATCTCATGTATGGAGAGAAAGGAGGTTATAAAGTGAAAGAGCTGAATAGAGTACATGGTGATGTCGCAGGAATAAAATCAGCTGAAATAGAAATTTCTGGAGACTATGCCTATGGAATGTTAAAAGGAGAGAATGGCGTCCACAGATTAGTACGCGTCAGTCCCTTTAATTCTCAAGGTAAGCGAATGACTTCTTTTGCCTCAGTATTTGTACATCCAGTCGTCGATAATCGTATAGAGATAAAAGTAGATCCTTCTGATCTAGATTGGGATACATTCAGAGCAAGTGGCGCTGGTGGTCAGCATGTCAATAAAACAGAATCTGCTGTCAGATGTAGACATTTACCTTCAGGTATTGTCGTAGAATGTCAAGCCGAACGGAGCCAACATATGAACAGAGAAAAAGCAATAGAAATGCTGAAGTCTCGACTCTATGAAAGAGCCCTGGAAGAAAAGCGAGCTGCCAAGTCCGAAACAGAAGCTGGCAAAATGAAAAACGAGTGGGGCTCGCAGATCAGATCATATGTATTAGATGACCGAAGAGTAAAAGATCACAGAACAAATCATGAAAATAGAAACACTGATGCTGTGTTAGGAGGTGACCTAGATGGATTTTTGAAAGCATTTCTAATGTGGGACGGTTCTAGATAAGCAACATTATGAGCAACATACCTGCACCAGATAATCCCAAACCGAATATCAAAGGCAAAGACGTCATTGAATATTTTACGACTCTGGTCAAAGAAATCTTAGACTTAGATCATGGAGTCGATAAAAGAGGAACTATCAACGAAGTAAAATCTAAGCAGTCTATGTCAGGTGCCAATGCCTGGATGCTTATGTGCAGCATCATGATAGCTTCTATAGGACTCAATCTCAATTCTCAAGCCGTCATAATAGGTGCCATGCTTATCTCACCACTTATGTCACCGATATTGGGCATAGGTGTATCTGTAGGTATCAATGATAAAGATGCCTTGTACAATGCACTGATGCATTTTTCTTCAGCCATTATTATCGCTTTGGTGTCCTCTACCTTATACTTTTGGTTGACACCACTTAATGAGTTTACCGAGCAAATACAGGCCAGGACTGAGCCGACATTTTTGGATGTACTTATAGCCATCTTTGGTGGTATAGCAGGCATCGTATCTATTGCAAGAAAAGATATATCTACTACTCTGCCAGGTGTGGCAATCGCGACCGCATTGATGCCTCCGCTCTGTGTAACAGGTTATGGAATTGCTAATGGTTCTCTCGATATCGCATCTAAGTCATTCTATCTGTTTTTTCTCAATTCATTCTTCGTAGCTTTTGCAACTTATGTCATAGTACGTTATTTGAGATTTCCATATAAGAAGTATAGCTCTAAGCAGGAAAGAAGAAAAAATATAATGATAGTAGGATTAGTCAGTATGATTATGACTATTCCAAGTTTTATAATTTTCAGAAACGTCTTTAAGCAGTATAAGCAGGAGCAAAGAGTGGCCACATTTATAGATGAGTATATCGGAAAGAACGCTATCTTTTTAGATGACCATCAATTAATAAGTTTGGATGATGGGAGCCAGAAACTAATACTGAAGGTGTATGGAGATAGTATCAGTAAACAAAAGCTATCTTATTATCAGCAGGGTCTGGCCAAAACAAATATGGAGAACACTACTATCGAAATTATTCCTACCTCAGAAATAAATCTTACTAAAGTACAGCAGATTGAGAGTGAATTGTCGGAAGTCGGTAACAGAATAAATAACCAGATAGAAAGTCTTCAGAAAGAAAGAGAGGAACGATTGTCGATGTTCTCGCAACTTAATAGACAATCAGATATACTAGGTCAGGATTCCAGTTACTTCAGAAAAGTTTGTGAGGATATAAATGTATTCATTCCAGAAATAAAGGAAATAAATGTTGCCGTCGCTAATACTTCTGATTTCAAAAATACGACAAGGAACCTACCTCTTGTTGTTGCTAAGTGGCCTAATTCTAAAGCAGCTGACCGAGAGAAACTCCGCCAGTTTATCATAAGTAAGTATAATCTGGATACGCTGAAACTGATGGTGGTAGAGTAAGGCTATTCTATCAGCTCCATTATTTTTTTGATAACTGCATCCATGTCAAATGGAAACTCCTTGCTGAGTCCTGTGCGCACTATCACCAATTCCTTGGAAGGAATAATAATTACATACTGTCCATTGTAGCCACTGAATTTGTAGCTGTCCTCGGGTGCTGATGGGTAGTCTTTATGATCAGTATTCAGCCAAAGCTGTGCACCATAATTCGGATCTGCAGAACTTGGTTTTATTGCCCATTGCATATAGCTAGAATCGATAAGTTGTTGCCCCTTCCACCTACCCTTATGCAGATACAGAAGGCCAAGCTTTGCCCAATCTCTAGCTTTAGCAAACATGAATGAAGAGTAGATATAGTTACCCGCCTCATCAGTTTCTATAGTAGCATGCTGTATGCCAAGAGGTGCAAATAGTTTTTGGTGGGGATAATTTAGATATTCTTGATACGAATCAAATTTGTTGCGCATGTACCCACTGATCAGATTAGTGGTGCCGCTAGAATATTTCCACTCTTGCCCTATGCCTTCTTCCAGCGACTTTTGCTTAACAAAGGAAACCATGTCTTCTTCCATAAACAATCCCTGTATTATATCGCTAACTGAAGTATACTCTTCTTGCCAGTTCAGACCACTATTCATTTTTAGCAAGTTGGCTAACGAGACTTTTGCTCTGTCATCATCCGTCCATTCGGCGAATAGATTCTTTTCCAAAGTATCTAAATAGCCCTCCTTTATCATAATGC
>CAYNJK010000198.1:0-6292 GCA_964397575.1 uncultured Saprospiraceae bacterium | reverse complement strand
GAAGCACCTGGTGGGGTCAATCATTCTGGTAAAATTTTACTAGTGGATACACAGGGACACATAAGAGGTTTTGCTGAAGGAACTGACCCTGAAGATGTAGATGGATTCTTCGCTGATATAGACAAGCTACTAGCAGAATATGAGGCAAAGTAGTCTAGCTGGGTTTCTATTTTTATTGATTTTAGTTCTGGGTTTTTCTTGCAAGCAGTCCAGTTTTCCATATGGAGAAAGATTGTACACTATGCATTGTGCAGATTGTCATATGGATGAAGGAAAAGGATTTGCAAAACTATATCCTGCTCTTAACAACAGCTCAATCGTGGATAGAATAAAAGAGATTCCTTGTATTGTAAATCAAGGTATTACTGACTCAACAAGACTCATCAAAATGTTGCCGATGCCTGATGTAAGTGATGTAGAGATAACCAATATTATCAACTATATAGTGCAAGATATAAACAGCTCTGACAAAGAAATACATCTCAAAGAAGTCCAAAATTTATTAGCTAATTGTAGCACTGAAAATAGATAGAATCAGACTTACCGATCATGAGATTATTTGTTCAATCAGAAATACGGATCCAAGCCACAGTAAGTCAAATTCTGAACGCCTTGCTAGAGGTGGATCAAATGAAATCATGGTGGGGAGTAAGCTCGGGACTTATACAGAAAAAAGATGGGGGCATTTATACGATTACGTGGTTGAAGTCTGAGCATGGCGTCAAGTTTATCAGCACTGGTAGGATAAAGTTGTATGACAGACATTCTCATCTTCACCTGGAGGATATGATCTATATCAATTCTGAAAGAGGGATACTAGGTCCATTCGACATCCAGTATAATATCGAAACGCATAAAGGATACAGTATCTTAAAAGTTAGACAAGGGGGATTCGATAAAGAGAAAAAACATGAATGGTATTATAATGCAGTTACAGAAGGATGGCCCCAAGCTTTAATAATGCTGAAGAGATATTTAGAAAAATAATTTAGCTGCTATATTTCCTCTTACGTAGGAACATGAAAAGAAATCCACATAAAAGTACAAGCAGAATAGGCCCTACAATATTAATAAGTTGCCACTTTAATTTGTGTTCTCTAAGCTCTACATGATCTAGCATCCTAAGTTGGAGATTTTTTGATCTTGCTTCCATCAGTCCGTACTCGTCCGTAAGGTAATCTATCGCATTTACTATAAACTCAGAATTACCATTATATACCATCCCTTCCCATTTATTAAACCCAAGAGGCGAAATTCTATTAGAGTTGGCGTCGTACATGTTTTTTACGATATCAGAATCGGCGATAAAAATCTGTGCAGTCTTGGGGGACTTTTCAATAAAATCAACATCGATTCTGTCCATCATGGCAGACATGCTTTCACTTACCCTATTCTTGAAAAAAGACTCGAACTCTCCTTCTACTATTACCGCTGTAGGCAGATTAGGTTTATTATAATCTTTAGCCTCTTGAGGTAATTTGATAATCTCAAAAGAAAGTCGCATAGGATATAGCTGAAATCTACTATACTGCGAAGTGGTAAGTAGTTCTGTAGATTTAAGAGGCAACTTCGTATCTAATAGCTCAATAGATCCTGAAAATCTAGAAAACACTTTGTCTATGTTATTGACAATGGGATGTTCTTTAGTAGGATCTAATAGTGGATAGTAGACCCAATCAAATAATTCTTGTTGTGCTCGATTTCCTACTTGTCCTATTACCTGTGGAATTTTTGTATTGTTAAGATCAAGAACCAGATCTTGTTTCATACGAACACCATACTTGAAAAACAAATCATCCAAGCCTAAATCAAGGGGCCTAGGGATGTAGACAGTATTCGTATTTATACTATCCAAGTTTACATCCAAGGTCTCCACTATCCACACAACCTTACCTCCATTCATCAAGTACTGATCGATAAGAAATTGGTTTCTTTGTGAGACCTTCTCTAGAGGCCGAGCAACAACAAGCACATCTGCGTCCTTCCCTATCTGATAGATGCTGTCCAGGTTTATTCTTCCTGTATTCATCGTATTGGACAAGCCTTGCTCAAGGGTAGCAGTCTGCGACTCTAGCAGTTCACCTTGTCCAGTTGTAAACAATATATTTGGGACCTTTTGCTTAAAGAGTTTTTCTATTGCGCTGGCAAATTTATACTCAAGATTATTTGCTGATCTATTAAGCCAGACTTCTTGATTTTCTCCTCTAGTCTGACCTTCTAAAAGATTTATAGAAAGACTTTTAGAGCCCAACTGCATCAAGGCATATGGATAGATGAGCTTTTCCACTTTTTGGTCATCTTCCATAACTATTAGGTTGGAAGGAAGAATGCCATCTACAGCAAGATTTTTCCGAAGGCCATTGACTTCTTCTACAGTACCTTTAGAAGGATCTCTGAATCGGAACTCTATCAATGGATTAACATCACGAAGCTGATTAATAACTTCTTTGGTTCTGTTTTGTAATCGTGTATAGCCAGAAGGCAAGTCTCCACCTAGCAATACGTCTATATAGATAATATCCTTTACATCATCTAGTAGTTCAGTAGTAGAATCTGTAAGTGTATATCTCTTGTCTTCCGTCAGATCTAGGAAAGTGTAGATTCTCCTAGATATAACATTAAGTAGTATAAGAATGAAAAAGACTATTATAGTCTGAACTAATATATTTCTGGATCTACTCTTCATCACCATTTACGCTTATCCAATGAAACAAAAGTGAGCCAAATAAAGGCGAATGACATACTCAAAAAATAGATAACATCCCTGCTATCTATCCTTCCTTTGCTAATATTGTCATAATGATATTCTATCCCAATTGCCTTCACTATATCATCTAAGGTACCAAAGAAGATAGGCAGCTCACTTATAAAGCCAAAAGCAAAATAGAGAAGGAAACAACTAAAAGCAGAGAGTATGAAAGCTACAATTTGGTTCTCAGTTATACTGGACATAAATACTCCGACTGCACAGTATATAGCAGATAAAAGAAACAGACCTATATAGGATCCGATGACCGCGCCGTTATCTATATTGCCTTTAGGGCTCCCGAGGTTATGGATACTTAAATAATAAATAACGGTAGGTAGTAGAGCAAGAAACACCAAGGTCAAACAAGCAAAGTACTTTCCACCTATGATCTGCAAGTCTGTCAATGGCTTAGTAGTGAGGAATTCCATCGTACCCTTTTGCCTCTCGCTGGCAAAAGTCTGCATAGTGATTGCGGGTATAAGAAAAAGGAATACCAAGGGGGCTATAGAAAATAGCTGACCCATACTAGCATAATTATAATTGACAATACTGGTACCAGAAAAAACCCACATAAATAGACCTGTGATCAGAAGAAAGATCACTAGTACCATGTAACCAGTCAATGAGCTGAAGAAGCTGGTCAATTCTCTATAGTATATACTCTTCACTTAGCTGGTCTTTCCTTCGTTAGTTACAGATTTGAAAACAGACTCTAGAGACTTCTTATCTAATTGCATACCTAAGATTTTATTCCCAGAAGCAACTACTTTGTCAAAAACTTCTTCGCGAACATCCATGGTCGAATCAGCTTTCAGGGTATATTTTTTAGTACCAGTCTTCACCACCTCCTCCACCCCATTTATTTCGGAGAGTACTTCCAGGGAGAGTTCATTGAGCAACTCTATTTGTAAGGATACTGCTTGGATTGTCTGCTGGCTCAATTGATGTATATTATCATCAGCGACGATCTTACCCTGGTCTAGAATTATGATTTTGTCAGATACAGATTCTACTTCTTGTAAGATATGACTAGAGAAGACTATTGTTTTATCAGTCTTAAGATTTGTAATGAGTCTTCTTATTTCGATAAGTTGATTAGGGTCAAGGCCAGAAATAGGCTCATCCAAAATTAGTACTTCAGGATCATGGATTAGTGCCTGAGCGAGGCCTACCCTTTGCTTGTATCCTTTACTTAGAGAAGAAATTGTCTTTCTATACTCTCTTTGTAACCCTACCAACTCGATGAGCTCACTTACTCTGGAAGAAGGTTTTTTCATTTTGTGTATGCGAGCAACAAAATTTAGGTACTCCTTGACATACATACTTCCATACAACGGATTGTGCTCAGGGAGATAGCCTATCTTTTTCTTGATTTCGATATCTTCTTTGCCGGCTTCTAGTCCACAAATATGTGCTGTACCTGAAGTTGCAGGCATGAAGCAAGTAAGGATTTTCATTGTTGTAGTCTTGCCTGCTCCATTAGGACCTAGTAGACCTAGGATTTCTCCTTTCTCCGCTCTAAAGCTGATGGAATCTATAGCTTTCTGATTGCCATAAATTTTTGTAAGATTCTGAACATCTATACTCACTAATCAGGATTTATCTTGTCGAATACTTCATGTACTTCCATAGCATCATTAACGTGGTAATTGGCTATTTCAGTCCTTCTGAGTGCATAAAGATAAGCTGAAGTATCCAATCGTTTACCTAGGTCTCTGGCAAATGACCTTATATAGGTTCCTTTTCCACATAATATGTCAAAACCGACATAAGGATTTTCAAAAGAGACTAACTCAGATGAGTGGAAGAATACATTTTTAAACTTCTTTGGTACTTCTTTATCTTTCCTTGCAAGTTTGTACATCCTTACGCCACCAACTTTTGCAGCAGAATAACTTGGTAATTCCTGCTCCAGTTCTCCATGGAAGTACTTCATAGCTTCCTTTACCATTATTTCATTTATATGACCAGCCTCTCTTATATCTGTTTCTTCCTTCTCTCTATCTAAAGTTGCTGTTGTTGCTCCTAGTTTTACTTGCCCAGTGTATCTCTTGTTATGATTCTCCTCAGCAGGAATGCGCTTGGTATATTTTCCTGTAAATATCATGAGCAGCCCTGTTGCCAGAGGATCTAGAGTACCATTGTGGCCTACTTTAAATTTTTTGACACCATACTTGCGACGCAGAGCAAAGCGCAATTTATTTACCACATCGAAAGAAGTCCATTCGAGAGGTTTGTCTATTAATATCACAGCCCCTGCTTTGAAATCAATCTTAGAAATATCTACACCTTTCTTTACAATAATCATAATACGTTCACATAGATGATCAGCCCCAGACCAACGAGAAAGCAATAATAAGCAAACCACTCTAGCTTTGCTTTTTTCACAATTCTTATCATCAACTTACAAGCTAAAATTCCGGTGATAAATGCAGCTAAGAAACCAACAACTAAATATGAAGCCGAAGGCATACTGGTTACTAAATCTCCAGAAATTACATCCTTAGCTATTTTACCAAAAATCAATGGAATTACCATCAAGAATGAGAATCTTGCAGCTTCAGCTCTAGATACGCCTAACATTAATGATGTAGAAATGGTCGCTCCAGATCTGGAAATCCCTGGAAGAATAGCTATCGCTTGAGCAATTCCAATTATTATAGCTTTTGGTCCATTTAAAGACTTAGTAACTGCTAATATTTTTTCTGAAGCAATCAATAATATGCCAGTTATGATAAGCATAAGGCTTACCAAGGTAATTTTCCTGTGAAAAAAAGTTTCTAGAAAATCCTCGCAACTCAGTCCTATGACTACAGCAGGTATCATAGATAATATTATATAAATCGTATATGTCCTAGAGTCACAGTTTTCTTTAGAAAAGATTCCTTTGACCAAGTTTAGTATATCAGATCTAAATACTACAAGAGTAGATAAGGCAGTTGCAAAATGTAGAAAGACGGTGGTCATCATACTTTGCTTAGCCAAGCTATCATCATCAAGCAAAAATTTCATGATTTCAAGATGGCCACTGCTGCTTACAGGTAGAAATTCTGTAAGACCTTGTACAATACCAAGGAGTAGCGCTTCTATAAGTTCACTCATCTGATATCGTTAGAGCTGCGTCTATCTGAAGATAGCATATATTTGGATAGCGAGACCCGCCAAGATTACTAGAGGAGCAAGTAGAATTCTTCTCATGCTGTAGATAGAGCCTTCATCCCATACATTAGGATTTTCATTAAAGCCACCTATCATGAGTAACATACCAACAGCAATGAAAGCCAGGCCTATGCCTACCCATTTGTAATTTTCTCGACCAAAAACTAAAGCCTTCTCTTCTCTCACGGCCTTAGACAATGATGGCTTAGACTTACGGCTGAAAGCTACTTTCTTTACATTAGGCTCTTTGTCCTGAGTTATAAGTTTTTTAGACTTTTTCTTACTCTTAGCCATGCTAGACTGTTTTTATGTATTTGGTAAATTTCAAATTTACAATCAAGAATTTTAATATTAGCACAAGTAACAAAGGTAATATTATAACCA
>CAYNJK010000197.1:0-6315 GCA_964397575.1 uncultured Saprospiraceae bacterium | reverse complement strand
TAAGTTTCGCCAGTGGTACAGGCGTCTCCGTCATCACATGGCTGGCCTAAACAAGTCATTGCAGTAATGGATATGTTATCAATTGCGATATCACTGGTCCAAGAGGTGCCAGTAATACCTCTAGCTCTTATTTTTACAAATTCTCCTAGGAAATTTTGTAAATCAAATGATTGCGAATTCCAACCTTGGTTTTGATTTCCTGAAATTGTCCATATATTATTAGTCCAGGTTGTTCCATTATCTATACTTACATCAAATGACAAAGTCCCCATTGCAGCACCGAACATATTGTAATCGAACATAAAATCTGCTGATGAGGCATTTGTTAGATCAAAACAAGGAGATTCTAGATATGCAGATTTTGCTGGATGATTTGGGTCTGTAGCTTCTGTGTACATATAGAAATTACCATCACTAGCTGAAGTTGGACCTGTATTATTTGAAGGTGTTCCTCCTGAATTTCTAGTCCAGTCTATGTCGTCACTTATTGCTTGAGTCCAGTCCGAGGCGTTAGTTTCGAAACTTTCATTATAGGGAAAACTACTTACAGCAGAAAAACAAATAGGGCAATTTGGACAGTAGTATTCGCTGACTTCTATGTCATCGAAATAAAATCCATCTGTATTTAAACTATTATCAGAAATCATTCTGAATCTCAACATAACATTGTCTCCAATATAGTCAGCTAGACTAAATTGCTCCTGTGTCCACGCTTCTGCAGCTGTATAAGTTTTGAGGGAGGTCCAGCTGGAACCGTTATTTGTAGAAATTTGAAGATTTGCAAAATCACCAGGCTCGAATGACCATTTGGCAAAAAATTCCAAGTACGGATTTGTTGTATTGTTGAGATTAATACTATTTACTGTGGTAAAATAGTTTAGTGTATTATTTATAAAATTGCTGCCATCAGAATCGGCAAAACTTCTATTACCACTATAGCTATCATCGAAATTAGTTCCCCATGAAATACCATTTCCACTATCGTTCCACTTTCCTGTTCCTGATTCAGCATCATCACTAAAAATGGTTGTTTTTGTACCTACAGGTATTGAAATTGATTCTCTTTTTGATTCTACACCATCTTGGCTCACAACTATATCTAAATCTACCGATCCAAGATTATAAGCTGGATCTAAAGTAATATTGAATAGATTTCCTGTATTATCTTTTTTAGCTCTCGCTGCAATAGTTCCATAACTTATTGGCCCAGACACAGTTATTTGGCTGTTAGAAGGAATCAGTTGCACAACGGTATTAGTTGTAACATTTCCGGCTCCTTTATTCTTCAGTTCTACCTCTAACTCAAAATTACTACCTGCTTCTGCACTACCTACTACAGTGTGGCTTTGTACATCAGCGTAGCCACCTGAAATCCATGCTTGGTAGAACATTGGAAAAATATTCTCGTCTACCAAAGCGAAGATTTCACTAGTTGCTGGCCAGAATCCACTTCCATCTATCTCAGGTGTCCAGGCATAAATACCTTCAGTATGTAGGTAATCTCTTGTAGTCCCGCAGGAAGTATAACCCAGCATCTGGGAAGTTGTACCGTAGGGATAATCATTTTCTGCTAGAAAGTCTGAAGCCCATTCAGCATAGGTTGGAAAATCAGGCGGAGTAGAGTTATATCCGTAAGGCATAAGAAAACTTCCTGCAGTAGCATGTGTACTGAAAGCTACTGTCGGTGAAATTTGTGCAACAAAGTCCCTTACAGCAGCTGCCTCAGGTTCCGAAAAAGGTGCAGCTCCTCGGTAAGTAGAGGAATTTGTATCATTACTTGCACAGGAATTATTAAATCCCCATTGGTAGCTATAATTTCTATTGAGATCTACTCCATAACCGCCTCTTCTATTCTTCCTCCATAGTCCTCCACCATTTGGGTTAGTGGACCTATTATATTCATAGCCATCTGGATTTACTACCGGTACAAAATAGAGTTCTCTATTATCTATTATGTAAGTAACTGCAGGGTCGGTTCCATAGTTTTCCAATAGCCAGAACATATAATTTACAGTAGCTGCCATAGAAAGAGGTTCTCTGGCATGATGTAAAGCATCGTAATAAGCTACTGATTCGGGCTCGTCTACATTTGGATTGTCTGAAATCTTTAGTGCCCATATAGGCCTACCTTCTGTGGTAGTTCCTATACTATATTTTGCCGTGGTAATAGAAGGAAAGAGACTGTGCATCTCATCGAGCTTAGCTTCTATCTCACTTAAGGTATAAAAACCTCCCATGCTACCATAGCCAAAGTTGGCGGCAGTTTTAGAGTTGGCAGCATCTGGAAGATTTGCCATTGCCTTAGCTTGTCTTTTTTCATAGTACTTATGGTAATCTTCTACAAGAATTTCGTATTTGATTTCCAGGTTATTTAGTTTTTCTACATCCTTATGTGTAAGGTGTAATTGTATACCATCTTCTAGATCACCATGAATGTGGTCAAAGTCTATTTCTTCCATGGCCATTTCATTGAGTTGAATCGGACTATCTAGAAATAGTTTGACTATCGCATATTTTTCTGGAACAGGATTGTCAGAGATAGTACCATTCTGCGCAGATACGGATAGGAGATAGAATAAAGACAATGAAAAGGTAATAATAGATCGTAAGATCATTTTTGGGACTTTAACATTTAATAAAAAAAACCAATCCCTATTGCCACCAGTTTGGTGCACATTGAAGGATATAGTAAAAGTGTATGGTTTAGTAATACGGAATAGTGTTCCAAAAAGGGTGGGACAAACCCAATGTATCCTAAATGTTTGCTAGAAATTGGATTAAGTAATACTAATGCAAATTACTTGTCAAATAATAGAGTACAGATTGTAATGCAGGCAGATAAACGAGCAGGCAAATGTTTGGCTCTGGCATCAATATTTCTATCCCAATCAGACGAAAAGTAGTATTTTGAAATAGGCCCAAAGCTCAGAGAATATAGTCCTAAAACTAAGGCTTGACATGATGACGTTTTCACGGCTTTTGACATCAATGACTTTCACCGGTTTTCCAGCTTTTCTGAGGCGCCTAAGAAACTCGATATCTATAAGAAATCTATTGGTTTTGGTTTGTAGGAATAGATTTTTGAGTGAATTATCGAAGACCTTTAAGCCACATTGTGTATCGTCTGTATTGAGGCCAAGAATGAATCTGTTCGTTGTTTTAAGATAGTGTGAGACCTTAGTCCGTATCCAAGGGAGGTCCTTGTAGTAGTTCTCACCTCTATGTCCAATTACGATACTTTCTGGCTCTCGTCTGAGCACCTTGAGCATATTTTCCATACTTCCATAGGTATATGGCAAATCATGGTCTGTGTACATGTAACTTCTGCTGCACTGGCTTTGACTCCTTGCCTTAGGGCATAGCCCTTACCTTTGTTGTCCTTGTAGCTTACGTAATTTAGCTCTGGGATTGCTGATTTAATATTAGCTATACCTTGTTCTACCGAATTTGGACTGCCGTCATTTACAATAATAAGTGCTGAGACGTATTTGTCGGCTATTTTGGCTTTGAGAGTGCAGTATTGCCGTATAATGTCTTCGTCCCAATCATCTTTGGGATTATAGAGAGGCAGTATTATATCTAATGTTTTTAAATTGATATCTAGTAAAATTAACTTAGCATTTCGACGTATATTGACAATAAAGTAATGTGAAATTAAAATAATAACTGATGTTTCAGAGACCAGATAAAAGTGAATATAACCCGTATTTCGACAGATATATATCAGCAGTAGGAGAACAAGGTGCGATTCCAGCCCTGAGATCCTCTGATTTTCTGAATCTTATGGTGGGACTTTCAGACCAAGAGTGGAATTATAGATATGCGGAAGGTAAGTGGTCTATAAAGGAGGTTTTGGTACATATAATGGATACAGAGCGCATTTTTGCTTACAGGTTATTGAGAATAAGTAGAAATGATGCTACCCCTCTAGCAGGTTTCGAACAGGATGGATATATAGAGAATGCAGAGATAGAAAGTAGAACTATTGCTTCACTTCTTGCCGAATATAAAGCTGTAAGAGACGCAACCCTGAGTCTGATAGATTCTCTTGATGTAAAGGCACTTTCTAGGAAGGGTACAGCTAGTGGCTCTAATGTAAGTGCAAGAGCCTTGGTCTTTATGATTGCAGGACATGAGATTCATCATCATAAAATAGTAGAAGAAAAGTACTTAAGCTAAGCAAGGTGGAAAGAAAGAAAACAGTAGAAAGCTATGTGAATAATCACCCGCAGTGGAGTGAAGAACTGAAATTACTTAGAAAGGTACTCCAGAATACTGAACTGGAAGAAAACATAAAGTGGGGGATGCCAGTCTATACACTAAACAATAAGAACGTAGTAGGTATTACGGGGTTTAAGAAGTTTTTTGGACTATGGTTTTATCAAGGCGCCTTTCTCAAAGATTCTAAGAAGTTGCTTAGAAATGCGCAGGAAGGAAAAACCAAAGGTATGCGACATCTCAATTATTCCTCTAAAGCAGATATAGATATGAAAATCGTAAAAGCATATCTAAAAGAGGCAATCCAAAATGAAAAAGATGGCAAACGTATAAAAGTAGAAAAGAAAAAATGGACAATGCCTCCACTACTTGCTGCTGCCTTAACTGAAAACCCAAAATTGGAAACAGCCTTTGGGGAACTTACGAGAGGTAAGCAAAACGATTATAAGGAATACCTGTTGTCTGCAAAAAGAGAAGCTACCAAAATTAGTCGGCTCGAAAAGATAAAGCCTATGATATTAGAAGGAAAGGGGCTGAATGATAAGTATAAGTAAAATTAACTGTCGGAAGTATCTATAAGCTTATGTTCCATGGCAATTCTCACGAGCCCCGCAGTATTTCTTGCGTTCATTTTGGCTAGAAGATTGGATCTGTGTGACTCTACAGTCTTAAGTGATATAAAGAGTTTGTTGGCTATTTCTTGTGTAGTATGTTCCTTTACGATCAGTTCTAATACCTCCTTTTCTCTTCTAGATATTTTGGGAAGCTCTTTTTTAGTGACTTTGGATGCTGTTCTCTGATTCATGAGTCCTTTCATAATGGTTTTGGTTACATCATCACTGAAGTAAGACTTGCCTGATTGTACTGTCATTATAGCTTTGAGTAGCTCTTCTCTTCCTGTGTTTTTGAGGACATATCCTTTAGCTCCATTATTGAGTATTTCTGTGACGAAGCTTTCTTCATTAAACATAGAAATGGCAATAACCTTGGTCTGAGGATGATCAGTCGTCACCTTTTTGCAAACGTCTATGCCACTCATGCCTGGCAGATTCACATCCAGCAAGAGGATATCAACTGGATCCTTCTTTAGATAATCCAATACTGAGGGACCATCCAAGCACTGGCCGACCACCGTTATGTTTTGCTCAGTATTTAGTATAGAAGAGATGCCATCAGCAAACATAGCGTGATCATCTGCAATAAGAACTTTAGTCATAGCCTTTATTTGTGGTACAAAGATAGTCTCCATAATCTATAAATTGTTACTACGAAGGTACTGCCATTATACACCAATAAATTCGGGGTATTCCCTAGTACCAAAATTAGGGATTACATGGATTGTATTAAGTTTTAATCTGTGCATCTTTACAATGTCAAGTAATGAAAGCGGCACTATTTCTACGAAGTGTAGAAGTAAGTTCAAACAATAAAAGATTTATCCAAATTGTAGTTTAGTTAGTTGTGGAGTTGGATGTTTATGTGCTAGAAATTAGAATATGTTCCCAAAAAAATCGCACAAATAGTCCAACTCCATTTTTTTACAATTTTAGAGATAAGAAAGATTCAACTCATTGGGATTTGACTATTGCAAAATTTAAGAAGCACTCATAACGATGAGTGCTTCTTTTTTTAGATATAAGTCAAATTTTGATAACCACAAGGATCAGGATTCTTACTTTAGTATTTGTATATGACCCAACAAATAATTTTTCTCTTCAGTTTTCTGATATCCTGTAGCGCTATTGCTCAGATAGAGATGAGTGAGCAACTCAAGGAGAACCTTAAGTCTGCAAGGGAGTCCAACAATTATAGTGACTTAGCAAAAGCCTATGAAGAATTGGCTCTGTATGAAGAGAGGACAAACGCCAACTTAGAAGTGTCCTTCACCCATCTGACCAGAAGCTTAGAATACTATGAGCTTGTATCTGACTCCATAGGCATAAGCACAATTAAGTATAACATCGCCCGCCAGTTACTCCATAATGGAATGGCAGAAGACGCCAAAGAAAGGCTTGCGGAACTTAAGCGTTATTACGAAAGCATAGAGGACGAAAGAAGATTAGCTCTGGTAGATTTGCAATTGTTTGATTACTACTT
>CAYNJK010000196.1:0-6398 GCA_964397575.1 uncultured Saprospiraceae bacterium | reverse complement strand
TCTATCTCCCATCAGCAATGGTACAGACCCTCTCAACCTATCTAATTAATGAATACGACGAGACAACTGATTGCTGGAATTTGGGGCCATCTATGTTGTAAGCTTAGTACACTACAACCTTTGACGTCAGCAATAGTTGGGAGCTCTTTTGTACGACAAGGAGATACATGCCTGGTTGTATAGGTGCCTCTACCTGTCCAGAAGGTGTAACAATCGTATCGGACACCAATCTACCATCCAAGGTAAAAAAGCTAGACTTTAGGTCACGGCCAAGTCCGTCGTCATCTAACTGTACATGTGTGCCTGCAGCAACTACCGTACTCTGAAGATTAAGATTAGTTAAGCGTAAATCTTGGTTATCTACTAGATTACAAGCAGTACTAGTTTCACCGCAGTATAGTCGTGCCAGACGACAATCCAGTACGAAGGGATTTGCTTTTCCATCTTGGTACTCGGCTATTCTAAGGCTGCGGACCCATTCTAGTGAGTCTACCGGGTCTGCTTCATGCCAGTCACATAGTGTAGAGAGTTGCAAGTCGAAAAAATCAGGATCATCCGCATCAGCTTCAGCTCTGTACACTGTGTAGAAATAAAAATAAGCTCGAGCGACATTACCCTTGAAATCTTCTCTAGGCTCAAAGCCCCCATTATTAGATTCCGCAAAGAAATCAATGTTTCTGGAAGGTGTATTGCTCTGAGTTATACTTCTGTAAAACCAACTGCTGCTTTGATTGTCTGGTATTTCTCTAAAGGGATTATTAGCCCTCGCCGTATTGACTGGAACTCGTGTAGGAAACAAATGATGCATATCTGCCTGAGGATTGCCACTGCCAGCACCCTTGGCTTGAGGGTAACAATGTTCTAGGTTGATGTTTTCGTTGCCTCCGCTCTGAAATAGGAATTCGGAAGGGTCCGCATTGAGATCTAAGTATCTGCTCAGTCCCGAGTAGACACAACGGACAGAGTCGTTTTCCAAATGTATCCTTCTGTACAGAGTATCTCTTGCTTGTCGAAGGTCTAATACAAAGGCAGGCTTAAAATCTTCAACTAAAGCTGATTCCAATGCCGCCCCTTCTAGATCTGGATGGATAGACCTATGGTTATACTGAGCATAACTTACGGAGACAGATAAGAACAGCAAGAGCAGTATTTTCATCGGCGTCTGTAGGAGTTTTTGAAAAAGAAAAAAGCAAGAATAAAACCTATTAGTGCGCCTCCAAGGTGCGCAAAATGTGCTATCCTAGGAACAGCTCCTGTCAGTCCACAATACAAATCAAAGGCGATAAAAGCACCTACTAAAAACATAGCTTTTATAGGAACTGGTATAAACATCAGATACAATTTCTGATGTGGAAAAAATGTTGCAAAAGCAGTAACCACACCTACAACAGCACCTGAAGCACCTACAGCTGGACCTAAAGGAGCAAGACCTATATACTGTGCAAGAGATCTCAGGGCTACAGCGCCCAGTCCTGCTGCAAAATACAGTATGAAAAATTTCTTAGCCCCAAGATATCTTTCCACAGTGGGTCCGAGAAAGAAGAGACTCAGCATATTTAGAACAATATGATTAATCCCTCCATGCATAAACATATGAGATATTACCTGGTAGGGTTTAAATCTGGTGTCTCCAGGATAAAACAGACTCAAATCGGGTAAAAGATCCGAAAGGGGTAAGCCTTCATAAGTAAGAATAAAAACAACGACATTCAGAATTATAAGGTTTTTGACCACATCTGTGATTTGTCCCATTTGTCTAATTATTTATTACAAAGCTGGTTGTTACAAAAGAAATTACAATATAAGTCTAAAGCCATAGCAATGTGATGATGTATGTTGGTTTTCTTAGGCTTAACATTTTAAGAAGAGCAGATAGGATACCCATCATCTAAGACGTAGGGCTTAGCTAAACATTTTTTCCAAGTCATTGAGCTCATAGGTGATGAAGCATTTTTTGCCGGTCGGACTGTTAAATGGCAGCTGACAAGCGAAGAGCTCATCTATAAGGTGGGTCATCTCCTCATTTTCCAGACTCTTACCTCGTGGAATCGCAGCTGAGATGGCCATGGATCGTGCTATGTTTTCATTTCTGGACAAGTCCAGCTTTATATTCTGGAGATAACAGTCTAGCAGGCTATCTACCACAGCCTGCAGATTCTTTTCTTGGAACCCTGGTGGTATCCCTTGTACAATAAAGGTGTCGCCTCCAAAAGACTGAATGAGAAAACCGAGAGACTTGAGATCTGGGATCAAGTCCTCTAGCATACTTATTTTATCCTTGGCTATGGTCAAGGTAATCGGAAATAGTTGTTTCTGGACCAGTTCCTTTTGCTTGCTTAGATTCTCCAAGTAGCGCTCATAGAGTACCCGCACATGTGCCTGGTGCTGATCTACGATTATAAGTCCTGATTTTATCTGGAAAATGATGTAGCTGTTATGGACTTGGAAAGGTAATTTCTCTACTGAGTCCAGTGTATCTATATTGCCTAGCAAATCTCCAGTGGCGGCACTGGGTATGATAAGTGGCTCTTCCTCGTTATCACTGTCGTCATTGAGATCTATAGTTTCCATGCCATTATACAGCGACTGCCAGTTTCTCATGACAGGTGCTGATCTTACTGTAGAAGCCAGCGGGTTATTCCGGCCAGAGTCCTTTCTTCCTTCCTCCATCCGCTGACGTAAAGCAGAAGGAATATGTCCATCAGAATTTTCAAAATCCAACTGGGGAGACAAGCTATATCTGCCCAATCCATGCTTGATAGCCACTTTTAGATAGTTGTATATCAGTCGCTCATCGTCAAACTTAATTTCTTGCTTGGTCGGATGTACATTGATATCTATGTTTCCTGGATCTAATTCCAAAAAGAGGACAAAAAAGGGATACTGCTTATCTTCCAGTAATTGCTGGTAAGCCCCTTTGATGGCATGATTAAGGTAGGCGCTCTTTATGAAGCGTTTATTGACAAAAATGTACTGCTCACCTTTTTGCTTTTTGGCAATTTCTGGATTCCCTACAAAGCCATTTATCTTTACAACTTCTGTATCTTCTTCTACACGGACCAATTTGTCTTCGTAGTTTCTTCTAAAAATGCCTAGCAAGCGTTTTTTTAGTGTGCCTTCTGGAAGATTGTAGACTTCGTTGTCATTGTGTATGACTTTAAATCTTATCTCCGGATGTGCCAGTGCTACCCTCTTGAACTCTTCCAGAATATACTTTAGCTCTACAGAATCAGTCTTTAGAAATTTTCTCCTTGCCGGTACATTAAAGAATAGATTCTTCACGCTGATGGTCGTACCTTTTTCTGCCTGGCAAAAGTTCTGTTCTAGGACCTCAGAAGATCTGACAAGAAGATAATTAGCAAGCTCGGAAGCGTCAGGCCGTGTCTTCATTTCTACCTCTGCTATAGAAGCTATAGAAGCCATTGCTTCTCCTCTAAAGCCCATAGTCTTTATACTGAACAAATCCTCAGTCTCTCGTATCTTGGAAGTTGCATGTCTCTCGAAAGCCATACGAGCATCTGTCTCGGACATGCCGACACCATCATCTATTACTTGTATAAGTGTCTTGCCTGAATTCCGAATGACTAAGGTGATATTACGACTCTTAGCGTCGATGGCATTTTCCATCAGCTCTTTGACGACAGAAGCAGGTCTCTGGATAACCTCACCAGCCGCTATCTGATTAGCGATAGACTCAGGAAGCAATCTTATGACATCTGACATGTAAAGGTGGGTCGCAAATTGAGGTAAAGGTTTCTAATAGGGCACTAAGAAAAGGATATTTGGCAAGCCAAATCTCTCAAGTTTTCAACAAACTGTGGATTGTAAATCTAGTCCTTGTCCCAAATTAACTAAAGGATTCCAGGATGAGTTGGATTCTATCTGATGTGACAATGAGGTAACTGATAAATATTAGGAATACAAAAATGTATAAGATCCTGAGATTAGACTTTTTGACGTTGGCTTGCCTGTAAGATTGGTCACCGACATAGCCTTGTCTGAGGCCAGAACTGATTCTTGCTTTTACTTTATCCTTGTCATTAATATCCCCTTTATGCTGGCTCAGTCGCTCTTCTAAGCGCTCTTTATCTTCGTCATAGAATCGAGGGATATAGGCAAATTTCTTGTGCTTAGGTCGTTTTCCAAATCCAAAAGACAACATATATTTAGCTTTAGTGTTTGTGGAGTACCTTACAATGTAAAGGATTCTCTTTAAAATATCTTTTTTATGACATCCAATCTTTGATTGCTCTTATATTAAGGACTACTTTTACGGTTTAAGGAATGATAGATAATTAACTAAGCAGCCCATATGAGCGACATCATAAAGCATGAATGCGGTTTGGCATTCATTCGACTGAAAAAACCTCTACAGTACTATTATGACAAATATGGTACTGCCTTATATGGAATGCAAAAGATGCAGCTATTACTCCAGAAACAAAGAAACAGGGGGCAAGATGGTGCCGGTATCGTCACGATAAAATTAGACCCAACACCAGGCACCAGATACATCTCACGTAAAAGAAGCAATTCATCCACTCCTCTGGAAGATATCTTTAGCGAAGCCTATAAGTATTTCAATGATCTTCCTAATGAAGAACTGGCTAATTGTGAAGCACTAAAGGAAAATTATCCATACACCGGAGAGATTCTCCTAGGACACTTGCGTTATGGAACGCATGGTATTAACTCCCTAGAATCAGTACATCCTTTCCTCAGATTAAATAACTGGATTACAAGAAACTTGGTTTTGGCAGGTAATTTTAATCTTACCAATGTCCAGCAGCTCTTCGATGAGTTGCTCTCTTATGGCCAACATCCGAAAGAGCAATCAGATACCGTAACTGTAATGGAAAAAATAGGACACTTTCTGGATGATGAAGTTCAGAAGTTGTTCTCATGGTATAAAGCCGAAGGCTATCCAAATGAAGAGATTACAGAGCTTATTGCAAAAAAGCTGGATGTAAAACGCCTATTGCAAAGAGCTTCCAGAAAGTTTGATGGTGGCTATGTCATGGCGGGCATTATCGGTCATGGTGATGCTTTTATTCTTAGAGATCCGGGTGCTATAAGACCTGCCTTTTATTATGAAGATGATGAGGTCGTCGCAATGGCTTCGGAGAGACCAGCAATACAGACAACCTTCAATGTACATATTAGCAAGATCAATGAGCTGAAAGGTGGCCATGCACTAATAGTGAAAAAGGATGGCTCTGTAAGTGAAGAATTGATACTGCATTCCGAAGGCCGCACAGCTTGTTCCTTTGAACGTATCTATTTCTCCAGAGGGTCAGATAAAGACATTTACAAAGAAAGAAAAGAACTTGGCATCAGACTGGCACCGAAGATTCTAAAAGAAATAGAATACGATCTGGAAAACACTTTGTTTTCATTTATTCCCAATACAGCCGAAGTCTCTTTCTATGGTATGATGGAAGGTATCCATAACGAGGTAGATGCCATCAAAAAGCAACGTATACTCAAGCTAGGAGACAAAATTACTTCTGAAGAGTTAGATTCCATCTTCCGTATGAAGCCAAGAATGGAAAAGGTGGCTATCAAAGATGCCAAGATGAGAACCTTCATCGCCGACGACAGCCTCAGAGGCAATATGGTCTCACATGTCTATGATGTCACTTATGGTCTGGTGAGAAATGATGTAGATACCTTAGTCGTTATAGATGATAGTATCGTAAGAGGTACAACTTTGAAAGACAGCATTCTACAGATTTTCTCTACCCTACGTCCTAAGAAGATCATCATAGTCTCATCTGCGCCGCAGATAAGATATCCTGATTGCTATGGCATAGACATGTCCAAGATGAAAAACTTTGTCGCTTTCAGAGCACTGGTCGCCTTACTGGAAGAACATGGCAAAGAAGAACTGATAGATCTTACTTATCAGAAATGTAAAGCAGAACTAGAAAAGACAGAAGGCCCGTACTCTAACCCAGTCCAAGAGCTTTATAATCAGTTTAGCTACCAACAAGTATCAGACAAAATATGTGAGATCATCACACCAAAAAATATTAAGCCCGAAGTAAAAATCATCTACCAGACAGTAGAAGATCTCAATGCAGCTTGTCCCAATCATCTGGGAGACTGGTATTTCTCAGGCAATTATCCTACGCCAGGTGGCATGAAAACGGTAAACAGAGCCTTTGTAAACTATGTGGAGAATATAGATGCTAGAGCCTACATGTAGACTAGTTTTTATTTGCCATGCACCTCAGGGTCGTAAGGCATTATCCTGACATCCTCAATTGGTGATGGTGAATAGGACATGAGTTCGTCAAAGGTAGACGGATACTTAATTATTTCTTTCTCTCCTTCCCACTTGTAGACCAGCCATTCTCCGGATTTATATCCTTTTAGATAGTGTCCTTCTTCTATTA
>CAYNJK010000195.1:0-6402 GCA_964397575.1 uncultured Saprospiraceae bacterium | reverse complement strand
GATAGACATTGTATGGCTCGTACAAAAAATATGAGGCTTCTAAAGTATTGTCCTCTAAAGGTGTCCAAGGATTTCCGATTTCATAAGTCTCAGTCATTCGAAATACATTCTTTTCGTAGTCATCTTCTATTTTGACCTTTTCCTGAGTTCTTACATCTATAAACAGGGTGGAATATACTTGCTTAAACATATCAGCTAGATCCTTAGGTGAATAGTTATCATACATGGATCTTATATAATCAGCATTAATACCTGTAAATGTCGATTCTACTCTCAAGCTCCCATCACTTCCGACCTTACTAAAGTCAAAATATTCGAATACTTCGATCTTAGACTCTGTATCTATTATCTCCATTTCTTCTAGCCCAGCTTTATCAAGAGACACAGGAAGACCAAATCCATAATCATAAGCAGACCTTTTTGTGATGTCACCACCTTGAAGACTCAGTGAAGGGTCCAGCCACAAGGTCTTACCTTCTAACTCACATTTTACTATTACATGGTCAAATAAAGAGTAACCCGGCAAATAGCTGTTTAAATTTTTTCCTGAAGAAGTATTGACCAACACTGGATAGCAATCTGTAATGCCCAATTCCTTAAGAGCAAGACTTAAAAGCAGGCTCTTATCTTTGCAATCACCATATCTCCTATCAAGCACCTCGGCTGGTGCTGATGGCTTTATACTCCCTATACCGCCATTGACTGAGGTGTATCGAATCTTGTTTTGGATATAATCATAGACTTCTGTAGCCTGTGCTGTAAGACTGTTATCATTTAGCTTTACTTTATTAACAAATTTTTTAACCTCAGAAGACAAGGGGAAATCGAACAAGTCAACAGCCCACTTTTGGACTTTCTCCCATGAACTAAAAGAAGATATCTCTATAAAATTAAACGGCTCAGAAGCCATAGACATATTTTCTTCAAACAAAGCTGGAATGACATTTTCAGCAACAATATTTAGCTGATGAGAGCCACTGTTATCTTCCTTAGAAACAACAAGATTCTTATCGGAGAGAATACGAAAGTCATAGTCAAAATCTGATGGAGCAAGAAATCTAAAGGTTAGATGATCGATATGGTTAAATCCTTGTAGATAGTCGATCAGGTTATAATGGTCATCATATATAGGGTTTTGTCCAGAAATAGAGTAAACCAGCTCGAGCTCATCATCCTTTCTTACATCTTCTACAATTGCATGTGCAGCCATGATGCCAGTATACATACTAGACTCAAGTTGTGTCTCTTCATTTATAACTTTCAGTTCTATCTCACTAGACTTATCTATAACTTCCCCGTCTCTAAAGATTTTGAAACTGTGAAATTTCACAGTTTGAAATGAAGTATCAAAACTTATATAAAGTTGGGATGCCTCGCTTATACCAGAGTTATGAACAATCTTGCTCTTTGTCCTGACGACCATAGTTTTTTCCTCATAGTTAACCGTAGTATTAAGTGCTGTGAAGTAAAATCCAGAAGCCAAATCATATAGATCTACCATAGATTCAACTGAATGATCTGGATTATGAGTCCAATCTGGAGCTGGGGAATTGGTTATAGTTTGGCTATGCGAAAAGCTAGAAAGACTAACAAGCAAAATAGAAATCAACAAACGAAAGTGGCTCATAGAAACTTTTTAATGATTTTGAGGATCAATGGGATTACTTTGATTTAAAGATAGCCTATTTGAAAATTTAATACTGTTATCCATTCAACAAACTGACATAGGAACTAACAAACTCCACCTTGAGAAATTTAAAGTCTGCAAGACCTTAGAAGTCTGAAAAGCCATATTATAGAGGTAAGTTAGAAAGCCATAGACGATTTTGCTAGAGGCGATTCTAACGCAAGAATCAATAGAAAAATATTAGGTCTTTAGAGGCTTGCTAGTTATGATATTTAACATTTAAAACAAGCGTCAAAGCTGAGATAGACAGATTGTGGTAACTTAATTGTGAACTGATGTACTCTTCTTCGCAACTCAAGCAAGTGATTACTCAAAAACCTTGGGTCATCAATTTTATCAGCTCTTTTTTCTTTGTAGACACAAGAGGCAATTTAGATCCGTCAGTAAGAATAATATCTGGTTTCTTCCCATTCGTTATCATTTTGATATACTTTGTGTTGACTAAGTAAGAACGTGAAGCTCTAAAAAAGCCTTTCGACTCTAGAGTTACTTGAAAACTCTTTAATGGCCTCGACACTAGACAGGAGCTATCCTCATGATATATAGTAGTGTAATTATCATCAGACTTACAATAGTTAATCCCTCCTCAACTTTTCGTTCCTCCTATTTTTTCCATTAATTCAACTTACTGACATACGATGTTATAAACTCTACCTTTCTGAAATCCGCGTCTGCAAAGCTGTAGATATCAGAAAATCCATAGCGTTCATCATTTTGCATAGTCATACTTCCATTAATGGCGGCCAGATTATTCTCAACTATAATTTTATCTATCCGTAAGACGACGGCTTTGTTCTTTTGATGTAGGGAAAGGGCAGACAAAAATTTCTCCTTTCCCCATATTGGGTTCTCCCCTACTAGAGTCCAGCCTATATCATCACTAAAGTATTCCTGTAGTTTTTCCAGTTCATAACTAACGAATAGTGTCGTCAATTTTAGCATTAATGCTTTGCGTAAATCTTCTTTACAATCTATAATACAGATAACTTTCATTCTAACTGAGTTTTATATCTGCTCTGTCTCCGTTAAATTTCCAATCGACTAGGGTTAGAGCAGCATTAAAAAGATAGAAAATATACTTAACAACATTAGCCAGATTTAACAGCATACCATTCTTTATAAGTTGGACACAATTATACACTATCCAATTAACCCAAGTTTCTTGATACTTAAATGCATTACTAGTTGTCCCACCTAATGAAATCCCAAATCCCAAGGCAACAACCAAAAGAAAAGAGGTATCTGTTTTTCCTCCAAAAAGAAAGGCACCTAGGAAGACCAAGCCAAATGCGACAAACATGGATACAATAATTATCAAGAAATAAAACCTATCTCTTTCTCTAATTCTCTCTCCCCCAGCCCATCGTTTGACTGCCACTGTATGGGTAATAAAAGTTATGGGATAGGTAATTATTGCTGAAGCATTTCCAAACAAGAAGTCATTTACTCCAGAATTTACAGTGGTCGCAACTCCTATAACATTTCCAATATTCTTTTGCTTACTTACCATTCTTGTAGCCAGCATAGAGAAGACTGCCCCTACGGTAGACATAATGCCTAGAGGATAATGCCCTGAAGTTATTTTTTCCCAAAGCTCAGATAACTTTATCCCAAATTCAACTTCACCACTAGAGTAGATTGTACCATGGAAATTTCGATATATACATACTCCAAGTATAAGAACAGCTCCTATAACATCTAAATACGTAGAATGTACTATTTTTCGTATACGAGGATATCTGACAGGAATTTCCACAACTAATTTTGTTTTTCTACGGCATAAGACAGAAGGACTTCTATAGACACATATTCTAATGCCTTTTCGTGAGTGGCTTCTAGAGTAATGGGTGGTGCAACACCTGCTTTATAAGCTTCTACCCATCTTGTAACGCAAAGACACCAATAATCTCCAGGCTGGAGACCCGGAAAATGATACGCAGGTAAAGGAGTAACAAGATCATTTCCACAACTGACACTGAAGCCTAGAAAATCTTCAGATACTCTTGCACAAACTATATGTGTACCGTAATCATCGGCTCCAGTATAACAATGTCCATCTCTGTAAAATCCAGTTAGTGGATCGGTACAACAAGACAATAATTCTCCACCTAATACATTCTTAGCTGACCTCTTCATATTTTCCTCTTCTGTTGGACTTTGAGTAACAATAGCACTCTGACAACTTGCTAGAATAAATAATAGTATCGAAACAGGAACTCTCACAGCTACCAAATAATTAATCAGACTGAGATAAGTAATCTATAACATTAGACTCTATGCGATTATGAATTTCATCAATGGGTGCTCTATCTAATTCAGTTCCTGTAAGAATCTTGTATAATTCAGCATACCTATCAGTAACTTTATTGACAAAACTTTCAGGCATCACTGGCATGACTTGACCTTCTTTGCCTTGAAAACCATTCTCCATTAGCCATTCCCTCACAAACTCTTTAGATAACTGTTTTTGCTTTTCACCTTTTGCTTGTCTGTCTGCATATCCTTCTAGATAGTAATATCTGGAACTGTCTGGTGTATGGATTTCATCTATAAGAATTATATCATTATCATATTTCCCAAACTCATACTTTGTGTCCACAAGAATTAGACCTTTTTCTTTGGCCATTTCAGTACCTAGATGAAATAGTTGCAAGGCGTATATCGCTAACTTGTTCCATTCTACCTGTGAGACGATTCCTTGCGCCAGAATTTCTTCTTTAGAAATATCTTCATCATGACCTTCTTCTGCTTTGGTTGCCGGTGTGATAATAGGCTCAGGGAATTTATCACCTTCTTTTAAGCCTTCAGGCATTGTAACTCCACAAATGGTTCGCTTGCCTGCCTTATATTCTCGCCATGAATGACCTGCTAGGTAACCCCTGACGACCATTTCTATTTTGATAGGATCCGCTTTCTTGCCTACACTGACATTAGGGTCTGGATTAGCCTCTAACCAATTTGATACTATATTCCTTGATGCGTCGAGAAAATGCTTAGCTAATTGCGTCAGAATCTGTCCTTTGTAGGGAATGGGTTTGGGTAAAATATGATCAAATGCAGATATTCTATCTGAAGCGACCATCACTAGTTTGTCATTGACAAAATAGACATCCCTAACTTTACCCTTATAAACTTTTGTTTGGCCTGGAAACTTGAAATTTGTGTCTTTAATTCCTCTCACTGAGTACAATATTTGTGTCGTGAAATTTAGCTATAATAGTTGATATGTAAAAAACTATTCATATTTGTTGAGATACAATTCTGAATTACGCAACAATTAAACATTCGTTTTCTTTATTTTTTTGAATGATACGACTATGTATAGCTTTAAAATAGTCTGGGCAAACTATCTTAGCGCCTGCTTGTTTATTCAGAAGTAGCACGATATAGATTAATGTACATAGAACAGATATATACTAATTGCTTGGCCCAAGGTGCCTATTATATCCATTCCAATGGAGAAGCAGCTATCATAGATCCTCTTAGGGAGACAGCTCCATATATGGACAAACTGAGAGCCGATAATGTCAGTCTCAAGTATATCTTCGAGACGCATTTCCATGCAGATTTTGTAAGTGGTCACCTCAGTCTTGCAAAAAAGACTGGGGCTACAATAGTCTATGGTCCTGAGGCAAATACCAAATACGACGCCACAAATGCCATAGACGGACAAGAGTTTAAGGTAGGTGACTTAACCATAACCGCTCTACATACACCTGGGCATACAATAGAAAGCACTTGCTACTTGCTGAAAGATGCTGATGGGAAGGAGATGGCCATCTTTACAGGAGACTCTTTATTTCTTGGTGATGTAGGCAGACCTGATCTATGTCAGAAAGGTAGTGCTATAACAGAAGCTGATCTAGCAGGTATGTTGTATGACAGTCTACGAACTAAGATTATGCCTCTGCCTGATGAGGTAAAAGTCTACCCTGCACACGGAGCTGGAAGTGCTTGCGGCAAGAATATGATGAAGATCACAGTAGACACCTTAGGTAATCAAAAACAAGTTAATTATGCATTGAGAGCTGATATGACTAAGGAGGAATTCATCGCCGAAGTCACCGCTGGTCTCACAGAGGCACCAGCTTATTTTCCAGAGAATGTCAGAATGAACAAAGATGGCTATGACCATATAGATGATATTGTAAATAAAGGGCTCAAAGCTCTAGCTCCCAATGAGTTTAAGTTGGTAAGAGCTCTCAATAATGCCTTGGTGTTGGATGTAAGATCAAAAGAAGATTTTAGAGATGGCCATGTTCCTGGCTCTTTGTTTATAGGACTAGATGGGAGCTTCGCACCTTGGGTGGGTGCACTGATAAAAGATGTAAAGAAACCCATTCTTATAGTGGCACCTCCAGGTAGAGAGGAAGAAACAATAATAAGGTTAGCCAGAGTAGGATTTGATAAAAGTTTAGGATATCTAAAAGGAGGTGTAGCTGCTTGGGCTAGTTCTAGATTAAAAACGACTAAGGTCAAACAGATTTCTGCAAAAGATCTTCAGCAGAAAAACCTCCAGGAAGAACCTGTATATGACTGCAGAAAGCCAAGTGAGTATAATGCAGCACATATCAAAGAAGTTACAAATCTTCCTTTAGCTACTTTAGACAAAAACTTAAAGGAAGTTCCACAAAAGAAACCTTTCTACATACACTGCCAAAGCGGCTATAGGTCCATGATAGCCAGCTCCCTTCTCCTAGCAAATGGAATAGAAT
>CAYNJK010000194.1:0-6404 GCA_964397575.1 uncultured Saprospiraceae bacterium | reverse complement strand
TGGCAGTACTTGGCAATTCAGTCAATTATAAACTGGCCAATAATAACAATACGACCATTCTTGGAAGCAGTTCCAAAGAGAGAGTAGGTGAGTGGTACGCATTGGATATAAGTTTTAAGATAGATCAACCTTTCCATAGAAGGACTAAGCGAATCTTAGACCTTTTGTTTTGTTTCCTGACTGTGGCTTTATTACCGATAGTGCTTTTATTTGCTCAAAGAAGATCAGAAATATTCTCTAATGTCATGTCAGTACTGATAGGAAACAAAACGTGGATAGGATATAATGAAGCGGATCAGCGGCTGACTGAACTACCAGTAATAAAAACAGGTGTCTTTGTTTCAGGTCACAGAGAAAATGAAAACCAAGCTACTGTCCATCAAAACAATTTGTGGTATGCCCGTAACTACAATACCTGGAATGAATTGGCAGGAATAATAACTAAGTTTTTTGGCAGGAATGAAGTCCGATAGTAGGAGGTAGATTATAACTAATTTTGAATTATGACTTTGGTTAAAGATATTAAGAAGACAGTAGACAAAAATCTGGATACATTTATTGCTACACGTCGGCATTTGCATGCCCATCCCGAATTGTCATTTGAGGAGAAAGAAACGAGTAAGTATATCTGCCAGTTGCTAGACGAACATGGTATCCGCTATACCAAAGGTTATTGCAAGTATGGTATAGTTGCAGAAATAAAAGGCGCAAAAAAAGGAAAGCTGGTCTATCTGCGTGGTGATATGGATGCCCTGCCTATCCAAGAAAAAAATAAAGTCTCCTACAAATCCAAAGTGCCAGGTGTGATGCATGCCTGTGGTCATGATGTGCATACGACCTCTTTACTAGGTGCAGCACTTACTATCAATAGACTAAAAGCAAAATTAAAAGGGACCTTCAGATTTGTCTTTCAGCCAGGTGAAGAAAAGCATCCAGGTGGTGCCTCTATTATGATAAAAGAGGGTGCAATAAAGTCAGCATCAAAGGCTGTTATCTTTGGACAGCATGTGCATCCACCGTTAGAAGTGGGGAAAGTAGGTTTTCACCCTGGTGAGTATATGGCCTCAGCTGATGAGATCTATATCGATATCATCGGCAAAGGCGGACATGCAGCACTACCTCAGAATTTCATAGATCCTATCATGGTGTCATCAGAAGTTATTTCTGCACTACATAAAGTGGTCAGTAGATACTCTGATCCTAAGGTGCCGACTGTACTCAGCTTCGGTAAGATCTGGTCAGATGGGGGAGCCACCAATGTCATACCATCTAAAGTCACTTTTATAGGGACCTTCAGGTCGATGGATGAAAAGAATCGGATGGGATTACATAAAACCATCAAGCAAATTGCTACAAATACAGCCAAAGCTTACGGTGCTAAGGCAAGAGTAAAAATCAAAGTAGGGTACCCAACCTTGCATAATGATGAAGCGCTGACTTTAAAAGCAATGGACTCTGCTCGTGCCTATATGGGTAATAATAATGTGGTCCATCTCCCTAAGCGCATGACAGCTGAGGATTTCTCCTACTATACTCAGATGATGCCGGCTTGTTTCTATCGCTTGGGGACTGGCAATAAGCGGAAGGGCATAACTTCACCAGTGCATACACCGACCTTCGATATAGATGAACAGGCACTGGCGACTGGAGTAGGACTTATGGCTTATCTGGCAACTCAGAATACCTAGTTAGTATAGGAATCCCAGCTCAGAACCCCTCCTTACCTATTCAGTTGGTTTTATTACGGCTAACTTAGACTTCTTCTGTGAGAATGCACTTTGTGGTGCTTAGATCTAAGTTGAAATCTAAATGGTCGCCAAAATTCATATTATATAAATATGTAATTTATATTTACTTAGAAACCACTAGTTTACACATCACATAAATATTTAATGTATTTTAGTACTCTTGTTTAGGCAAGTTCCACCCTTATAGGTCTTAGAACCCCTATTGTTAAACCTAAACCCTTGATTATCAAGATCAAGTGGTCCAATCAAGCACTATACTATGCCAAAGATCCTTATCGTAGATGACGAGAGAGCTATTAGAAGAACCCTTCGTGATATCCTAGAAATGGAAAAATACGAGGTAGATGAAGCCGAAGATGGACTATCCAGTCTCGTAAAAATCAAACAAGATAAGTTCGACGTAGTCATCCTAGATATCAAAATGCCGAAAATGGATGGTATGGATGTTATGGACAGACTCAGTGAAGTAGCTCCGGATCTGCCAGTTATAATGATAAGCGGTCATGGAGATATAGATACAGCTGTAGAGGCAGTTAAGAAAGGTGCCTTTGATTTCATCTCCAAGCCACCAGATCTCAATAGATTATTAATCACGGTGAGGAATGCCTTAGATAAGTCTACGCTTATAGTCCAAAAGAAAACACTACAGCGTAGGGTGAAAAGGAAGACTCAGGCTACTAATATAATAGGATCATCACCAGAGATATCTGTACTGAAAGAAACCATTCTTAAAGTAGCGCCTACTGATGCAAGAGTTTTGGTACAAGGCTCTAATGGAACAGGAAAGGAATTAGTGGCCAGATGGATGCATGAGCGCAGCGCAAGAAAAGACAACCCTATAGTAGAGGTCAACTGTGCTGCAATCCCTTCAGAGCTTATAGAATCAGAATTGTTTGGCCATACCAAAGGTTCATTTACAGGAGCTCATAAAGACAAAGCAGGAAAATTTGAACTCGCCAATAAAGGGACTTTATTCCTAGATGAAATAGGCGATATGAGCCTCAGTGCCCAGGCTAAGGTCCTTCGTGCCTTACAAGAGAACAGAATAACAAGAGTGGGTGGCGACAAGTCTATTCCGGTAGATGTCAGAATAGTTTCGGCAACAAACAAAGACCTCAGAAAAGAAATTGCTAAAGGTAATTTCAGAGAAGACTTATATCATAGACTGGCGGTAATCGTCATGAAAGTTCCTTCTCTCAATGATAGGAAGACTGATATTCCAGAACTCGTAGATTACTTTAATAGTCTTATCTGTAAGGAATACGGAATCACCGCTAAGCAGTTTGAAGATGGCGCAATCAAAGAGCTGCAGAAAATAAACTGGACTGGAAATATACGAGAGCTTAGAAATGTTGTAGAAAGACTCATCATTCTGGGCAAAGAAGATATCACTAAGAAAGATGTAGTCGATTATGCTGTATCACTAAGTAATCATAGAAATAGTCTAGAAGATCTTTTTGAGAAATTTCCAACCTTTCCAGAACTGAGAAATTATCTGGAGAAGGAATATGAAAAATATAAAACTGTAGCCATATGATAGTACTTGCTATAACTATTGTGACATTTTTTGTCACCATAAACGTTCTCCATTATCTGAAGAATAAATCTTACAGTGGAGAGACTATGCGTATTAAAGCCTATAAGATTTCTAATAAATAACTAAGTAAAAGCAAGATGGCAGCAAAACTTAAACAATGGACTGGGATGAAAGGGGAAAACTCTTGGACAATGTTCAAAGTCCTTGCAGAGTTTGTAGATGGCTTTGAGAGATTGAATAAAATAGGTCCATGCGTTTCCATATATGGATCAGCCAGAACAAAACCAGGACAAAAGTATTATGAAGATACTGTAGATCTTGCCCAGGGTCTTGTGAAAGAAGGCTTTGGTATAATTTCTGGTGGTGGTCCGGGTATAATGGAAGCTGCTAACAAGGGTGCCCATATAGCAGGCGGAACTTCCGTAGGACTAAATATAGAATTGCCATTCGAGCAAGGTGGTAATGAGTTTGTAGATCACGATAAGCATATCAATCACAGATACTTCTTTGTGAGAAAAGTAATGTTTGTAAAATATTCTCAGGCCCTTGTTGCTATGCCAGGAGGCTTTGGTACACTGGACGAACTTTTCGAAACAATAACTTTGATACAGACTAATAAGATTACCAAAGTTCCAGTTATCCTATATGGTTCTGACTTCTGGTCAGGGCTTAAATCATGGATAGAAGAAACACTACTTGGTAAGTTTGGAAACATATCTCCAGATGATATGGACTTGATTCCTTTGGTGGATACCAAAGAGGAAGTCATAAAAATCATCAATGACTGGTATGGAACTGCAGAGCACAGATTAGAGCCAAACTACAACCTATAAGAAACTTCTTATTAGCCTCTTATTATCCATCTTACTCCCATTCTGACTCTGTTGTCAAACTGTGGATAATTGATTATTTGATAATGAGGAATTCCACCAGAAAAAGGATTGATCAGATCATGGAAGTTTTCAGCTTTCACAAATAATCTGAAACTCTCTATCTTAAAATTGGCGTAGAGTTCCACGTATGGATACTCACTTAGACTAGGGCTGGGTGGCGTAGATAGATCTGCAGGTATAAAGCCGCCCGTAATAGGAAAATATTCTAGTGGTGTATTTATTCTTGTATAATAGTATTGTGCTCCTAGTCTTGTCAGTAACTTTTTTCTGAACAAAGGAAACTGCATGTAAATGTTGTGGATGCTAAAAAGATCTGGCAACTGATAGACGTTGTCAGAAAATTGCTGGAAACAAACTGAGTTTTCTAGTCCTATAAATCTCCATCGCAACTTATGTGTAGCTATTGCTTGGATGTACTCTGTAGTACCATTTTTCTGTATTGGAATAGCTTGATTGTCGTAGTATACAGGTCTATCTATAACCCCTGAATTAAACTCTAGATTCAGATTCAGTTTTTTAGAACTAAGTTCTGCACCGAAGAACAACTCATTGGTCTTGGCCAATTCATTGTCATACACTAGCGTATTAGAAACACTGAGAGATTGTTGTATTAAAGTAGGATCATACCTTAGCAATTTGAGTTTTCCTCTGATAGTAATATCGCTGATAGGACTGAATTCTAGCAGCCCTGTAAGTTTTATATTGCCTGCATTGCTTCCTAGTCCTAGTTCGCCATGTGCATCCAGACTCGCTACCTTACCTATATTGATATCCAGATCAGCCAGTGCCAGAATATCATTGACTCTTAGTATATCTAGGTCTCTTTCATACTTGGAGAACTGATGTAAGATTCCTAGCTTAAGACCTATGGACTTTGTGGTAAAACTTAGGTCAAAGGTATTCTTTACCTTGAGCACATCCATGAAGTATCTTATACCTAGTTCGTTAGTAAGATATTGTTCACCATATACTATTGTATCGTTAGCTGAATTGACATCATCATCTCCATAATGATAGAAGCCATCTTCTAGTAAGATCTGGTGGTGCACATGATATTTATTGTCTTTAATACTGAAGAAATTATCAATGGCATATTTAAAATTCTGATGTCTGCCAGAAGCATTATTCAGAAAAGTCTGTTCTTGTATACGTACTCTAAATTCTGAAGGTGCAATGACTCCACCATTATGTTCCTCATTGTTATTGTTAGCCACAAAGCTGAAGAACGTCTGTAGGTTTTTTTCTTTATAGTTTTTCCAAAAACCAAGAGCGAAAGCAGTGGATTTAGTTTCTTGGCCATTATAAAAACCGACTTGATTTATTCTGTTCAGGTCGATAGACATATTGAGGTCGTTGGCAAAGTTGGCACTAAATTTTGCTTGGACCTTGAAGTTATCTTGACCTGCCAAAGGTGTAAAGGAAAGATCATTAAATGCCCTACCTATCGTATAGTATCTTAATTCATTTTCTGCTATCTGATAATTCCTGTATTGGCTAAAACCTGGAATGGTCAAGATGCTTTCCCGCGGTTCGTATCTCATTCTTATGTGGCTGGAACCTAGATTTCCCAAGTTCAAGGCAGCAGTCTTAAATTGTCTAGCTGTAGAGTATTTCTCAAGGTCATCAAGCAAAGTGTCCTTAAAAATATGCCTCTTGGAAATGTCGTCTAGAGTGAAATAACGTACACTAATAGTGTCTTCTTCCGTTTCTATGTATTCTTCTGGTCCTGATGCGATTCTGGCTCCTCCGCTTCCCTGATTTATGGTAGAATTAAGATCAGGTCTGTTCTGAGCAGATAAAAAGGAAAGTGCAACTAAAACTAATATGAAAGTAGAGAGGTATTTATGCATCCTAGTTTGCTACAACTATTTTTCTGATAATTTCTGAATTGTCCTTCTTCTGTATCTTTATAATATAGACACCTGACTGTAGATTAAGGTTGTAATGGCCAGAGTTATCCAAGTTCTGGATATGTTCACCAGTTATAGAGGAGATAGTGATTTTAGAATTTGAAAGTCCTTGCTCCAGACTTAAGCTGAACGATCCGCTTGTAGGATTGGGGCTGATAACTAATTCAGACCCATCTAGACCTAGTTCCTCATTAGAATTGATAAGTCTTTCTATGCCTTCTATGATAAGCAGTCCTTCTTGCATATCAGAAACCAAGATAACACCAGAGTCCAAAAAAGGGTAGACTCCCCAAGCTCCCTCGAAGGATCTTCGAGG
>CAYNJK010000193.1:0-6454 GCA_964397575.1 uncultured Saprospiraceae bacterium | reverse complement strand
CCAGACATGTAAGGGAGATAGATTGTTCTATTGATAATGCGGTGCTAGGCACCTTACAAGGAACCAATGTATCCTTTAGAGTGAATGCAAATGGGGTATTTATAAACGATGCCCAGAATATAGTCACCGATATAGAGGCAGAAAACGGAATCGTACATGTGATAGATGCTGTACTGGTTCTCTAAGAAACAAAGATTTAGAAATCTAAAAATGATTTCTTTAGATCTGCCACCTGAGCAATAATTTGCTGAGTGAGAGGCCTATTATGAAAAGAATTTTGACAGCTAGGTACTTTCAAAAAAGGCTTTTGTTATTGGAAGGGAGTCTAATGGCTTCCTTTCTTTTTTCTTTGAAAGTCATAACTTTAGATGTTACCCTTTTTTATTTTTCATTCAGAAAGTATCTCAGAAGAAACTGAGTTCTTCGCTATGCAAGGGTGCATAAGCAAAAAAGGGGAAGCTTTTGCCTCCCCTTTCTTTATACGTTAAACCGGCTTAGAGAACCGGACTCTATAATATTTTCTTTGTCTGTGTTGCTGTTTCAGTTTCCTATAGAGAATTTGTTCTATAGGTTCTAGTGGACTTACAATCGCTTTCTGTTTCAAAATCCTCTGCTGCTTAGCCTTGCGTTCTTTCATTTCCAACAATTCGGCATTTCGCCTTTCTTCCAGCAACAGTTTGTAAGCTTCTTTCTGATGCACCTCAAGATATCTTTCATGTCGGCTCACCGGTATATTAAGGTAAAGAGTCTGATTATTCTTCGGAAACTGACCATTAATAAACTGTGGATTCAGTAATTGCAATATGCTGTAATCGACAGCTAATTCTGAGCTCAATCTTTTCAGATTGTGGCCTTTACCATCATTAATCTGGATAGTCGCTTTCAGATCTGGATCTACAGTTCTAGCCATAAGATTATGATCATGGTAGTACTGCATCAGATACATTGCTGCTATTATCCTCGGCACATATTTCTGTGTTTCCTTTGGTAGATGGTGTCTTAGTTCCCAGTATTTTCTGGAGCCACTTCTCTTTATCGCTTTACGTACGCCACCTGGACCGCAGTTATAGGCTGCCAAAGCCAGTGTCCAGTCACCAAATTTTTCGTGGAGATCTGAAAGGTAATCCAAGGCTGCTCGCGTAGACTTTACTGCATCTTTTCTTTCATCTATATGACTATCTATTTGTAAGCCTTGCAGTCTAGCAGTAGAGGCAATAAATTGCCAAAGGCCTACGGCACCAGATTTTGACTTGGCAGTAATATCTAGATGTGATTCTACAACTGCCACATACTTCAGTTCATCAGGCACATTGCGCTTGGCTATTTCCTGATCGAACAGTGGAAAATAAAGATCTACCAATCCAAGAATTTTCTCGCCAGCTATTCTGTAGCTAACAGTATATTCTTTTATTCTCCGCCCTACTTCGTCAGTATATTGTATATCTATTACACTAGATAAATTGTCTAGTCTTGTCTTTACCAGTTCCTTAGAATAGTGTGGAATAGCCGGAGAGTATTCCTCCAGTGCTATTGGATTTGTATGCGCCTGAGTATTAAGGACGCAGAAAAATGCTAGGTATGTAACTGCGACCACCTTGATGGTAGCAATCAATAATTTGTTCATGGATTAAAAAATTTGCAATAAGTTGCTAAATCAGTTTCGGTATCAAAATTTGCTTTGGATTTTTTTCTAAATCCTTTGTTTTTATTCTCTTATACATTAAAAATTAACTAATGTATAAAATGGGATCGCAAATATAGTCCCCTTTTAAACACAAGTCAACTACTTACGAATTATAAATATTTATAATACGTACATCATTGAATATCAACTATTGTGCCAACAAAATGTTTTGAAAGAGTGATTTATAACTGCTGCTCCACCAATTGGGAAGCAAAGTTTAGAAGGTTGAAGTCTTGGTTTGAATGTGCTATAAGCTGTATACCTAACGGAAAGTCATCGGCCTTAGTATAAACAGGAATAGAAACTGCAGGGTGGCCACATAGATTTGCTAGAATAGTACACAGATCAGAAAGATAGACCTGGATAGGGTCTTTTATTGCGCCCAGTTTCCATGGTAAGGTAGTAGAAGTCGGCATCAGCAAGTAGTCATACTTCTGTAGAACACCATCCACTTCTTCTTTTATCAGAGTACGGACTTGCTGAGCTTGCTTAAAGTAGGCATCATAGGCACTCTCACTGAGTACATAGGTACCCAACATGATACGCTTCTTTACCTCTTTTCCAAAACCCTCTGTCCTAGACAATTTGATGAGGTCTCTATAATCTGTTACAGGCTTTTCGGTTCTATGTCCATAGCGGATGCCATCAAAGCGACTCAAATTAGATGAGGCTTCTGCAGTAGCGAGGATATAATAGGTAGGGATAAAATAGTCTTCATACTCAAAGTCTATCGCTTCTACAGAAAACCCTGCTTGCTCTAGTCTGGCCAGGTAAGTCTGAGTAGCTGCTTTGATATTTGCATCGAGATTTTCGTTCTTTAGTAGACTGGCACTGAAAGCCAACTTGGGCTTAGTTTCCGGACTACCAGAGCTGAGGGTCTGTGGAAGTGGGTCAGGAAGAGCTGTGCTGTCATAGTCGTCAGGACCAGAAACTACAGCGAGTGCTGCGCTGATATCCTCTACCCCTTTCGCTATAAATCCTATCGTATCCAAGGAAGAACTATAGGCCACCAGGCCCCATCGAGGAATAGCACCATAAGTAGGTTTGTAACCCACTACCCCATTGAAGGCGGCAGGCTGTCTGATAGAACCCCCTGTATCACTTCCTATGGCAATCAAGCAAGTATTCAGTGCTACGGACACAGCAGCACCTCCAGACGAACCGCCTGGTATCCGCTCCGGATCTATGGCATTCTTGGTAGGACCATAATAAGAGGTCTCACAAGTAGAGCCCATGGAGAGCTCATCACAATTTGTCCTACCTATAATCAAGGCATCAGCGGCAAGGAGTCTTTTGACTACTGTGGCTGAGTAAGGAGATTTGAAATCAGCTAAGATTTTAGAGCCCGAAGTAACCAGATGATCTTTGTAACAAAAATTGTCCTTAATAGAGACGACAGCACCAAAAAGGGGCGCTAGGTCATCCGGCTGATTTTGGATTTTATGGTCGAGTTGTTTTGCTGCTTCACGCAGCTCCTCAGTGAAGACTTCTATATAGGCATTATAAGCTCTAGTTTTTTCTATTTCAGTCAGGTAGGCCTCTACAATAGCGGTCATTGTGGTCGTTCCTGCCAGCAATGCTGCTTGTATGTCATTAAGATTTTGGGGAATCAAATTGAGTCTTTGAATTTAGAAAGCAGGTCTGCTAAAGTCAGCTTTTGTTGTTCTCCCGTAGACATGTTCTTTAGTGCATAGAGCCCTGAAGACATTTCTTCAGAACCTATAAGTAATACGTAAGGTGCTCGTATGTCATCGGCGTACTTCATCTGCTTCTTCATCTTGGTCGGTGTCGGATACAGATCAGCAGCTACAGAAGCTTGTCTTAAGCTGGATAAAACTTCGAATCCATGAGTATGACTCTCCTCATCAAAGCTTACAATCAGCAATTCTATATTCTTAGATACACTTTCTGGAAAAAGCTTGAGCTCTTCCATCACATCATAAATTCTGGCAAAACCAAAAGAAATGCCTACTCCTGATACTCCTTTCAGACCGAAGACACCAGTAAGATCATCATAGCGGCCGCCACCACCGATACTACCTATTTGTACCTCATTAGATACTACCTCGAAGATGCAGCCGGTATAATAGTTAAGCCCCCTAGCAAGAGATATATCGAATTGTAAGTTATTAGTTGTGGGTGCTCTATCTATATAGTTATGAAAGCTGCGCAGTTCTTCTATCCCTTTTATTCCTTCTTCACTTTTGCCTTGGAAGACTTTTTCCAGATCATCCAAGTTATCTAGTTGTAAGATCTTCATGACAGACTCTGCTTGCTCTGGAGAGATGCCCTTAAGGATCATTTCTTCTATGACTCTCTCCTCGCCTATTTTGTCCAGCTTATCCATGGAGATAGTCATATCCATAAAGTGATCAGCGAGACCTTGGCTCTCGGCAATACCAAAGAGTACTTTTCTATTGTTAATCTTTATCGTTACTGAGATACCCAGTTGTGCATAGACAGTATCAAAGAGTTGCATCAGTTCTGCCTCGTACATCAAGCTATCAGAACCGACCACATCAGCGTCACACTGATAGAACTCTCTATACCTTCCCTTCTGAGGGCGATCTGCTCTCCAGACTTGCTGTATCTGATACCGCTTAAATGGAAAAGAGAGTGCATTCTGGTGCATGGTAACAAATCTCGCAAAGGGTACTGTGAGGTCATAGCGCAAGCCTCTATCTGCAATGGAAGAAACCAATTTTGCTGAGTTACCATCTTGCAAAGCCTGCTGGTCTGCTTTCTTAAGATAATCGCCGTTATTCAGAATTTTGAAAAGCAGCTTGTCACCTTCTTCGCCGTATTTTCCTGTAAGGGTAGACAGCTTTTCCATTACCGGTGTCTCTATAGGCACATAGCCATAGGTATGGAATGCGGCTCTAATAACCGAGAAGATGTAGTTCCTCTTAGCAACTTGTTCTGGAAGGAAGTCGCGGGTCCCTTTTGGAATAGAAGGCTTCATAGATCTTAGATTACAGAGCCGAATTGTCTGAGGAAACGGACATCATTTTCGAACAACAATCTGATGTCACTGATATTAAAATTTTGCATGGCTGTCCTTTCTATCCCTATTCCGAAAGCATAGCCTGTATATTCTTCAGGGTCTATATCACAATTCTTGAGAACATTGGGGTCTACCATACCGCAGCCTAGGACTTCTAGCCAGCCTGTACCTTTGGTTAGTTTTTTTGTAGCTGGGGTTTCTGTACCTAGCCAGACATCCATTTCAGCACTAGGCTCAGTGAAAGGAAAATAACTCGGACGCAAACGTATATCTGTATTCGGTCCATACATCTCTCTCGCAAAGTAGAGCAGTGTCTGCTTCATATCTGCAAAAGAAACCTGCTTGTCTATGTAAAGACCCTCTATCTGATGAAACTGACAGTGAGATCTTGCAGAGATGGTTTCGTTTCTATAGACCCGACCTGGTGCTATGATACGTATCGGTGGTTTCTGAGTGGTCATCACTCTGGCCTGGACAGATGAAGTATGTGTACGCAGAAGATTGGTCGTCGAATCTTTCAGATAGAAAGTATCCTGCATGTCCCTAGCAGGGTGGTCTGCAGGCGTATTCATAGCAGTGAAATTGTGCCAGTCATCTTCTATCTCTCTTTCTTCGGCAACGACAAAGCCTATCTTCTCAAAGATATCTATCATTCTGTTCATTACAATAGAGATAGGATGTCTAGAGCCTTGCTCGAGCGGCATACTCGGTAAGGTCAGATCCATGTCCGCTACAGCAGACTTATTAGATGCTTCAGCTTGTGCTTCTTTCAGTCCTGCAAATTTCTGTTCAGCAGCTTGTTTGAGGGCATTGACAGCTTGTCCGTATTCTTTCTTTCGATCATTGTCTACTGACTTTATCTCACCAAAAAGGGGCTTGATAATGTTTTTTGTACCCAAAAATCTTATTCGGAAGGACTCCAATTCTTCTGGAGAAGTCGGTGTAGCAGAATTTACTTCTGCTAGTAACTCTTCTATCTTTTTAAATGCTTCCACTCGTCTCACATATTTAGATGGCCCAAAGTTACGTTTTAGTTTTAACTCAATTTACTATTTTAGCCCTGTGCCCAACTTAGATAAGAAACAAAACAACCTCAATATCCTCCTAGACCTTTGGGTATATCTATATATGGCGGGTCTCGTGTTCTCCAAAGCATTGTTGTCTATAGCCATGATAGGCTTTGCAGGCACAGCACTGTATCATTGGGTTACAACAAAAGAAAAAAATACTAATGAGCTCACACCTTATCTCTTTCCTGTAATCATCTTTCTGATTACACTACTGACTGGCAATAACTCAGAGGACAAATCTGTACTCTTCGATTTTCTGATGAAAAAACTGCCTTTTCTTATTTTGCCCTTTGCATTCTTCAGTGTACGATCTCATCTGGCAAAACGGTACCATCATTATCTGACTGCCTTTGTATTTGTGGTAACGATTTTTTCTCTAGGCGTCTTGGGTAATTATCTGATGAATTTTGAGCTACTCAATGATGCCATCAGTAAAGGGAAGGCCATATCTACTCCGATAGATCATACAGAGTTTAGCATCTATATTGCCTTCGCAGCTATCACAAGTATGTTTCTCTGTCTGGAAAACAGAACAACTGTGAGATATGGAACCAAGACAACTTTGCTCTACATCACCATCTTTCTAGTCATCTTTCTTCATGTCCTAGCTGTACGGAGTGGCTTAGCTGTATTCTATGCCATAGGTTTGGTGGTGGGTTCCTATTATCTAATAAAGAACCGCAGATTCAAGATTCT
>CAYNJK010000192.1:0-6458 GCA_964397575.1 uncultured Saprospiraceae bacterium | reverse complement strand
ACATAGCCATCGGTAAAATGACTAAACAATAACCCACCTAATAAGTCATCCCCTTTAAAAACATATGGTGCCATATTTACTTGGTCATTAATCATTATCCCAAAATCGAATAAGGGTATCACATCAGTTCCATGCTCGCAGAGTGGGCTACTTTCATAAGCCAGTTCTGCTACATGATTTTGTAAAATAGAGTAATCATCAAGGTCATTCATGTAGAGACATTCATTGTCCAGTTCGCTTGGAATTTCGAACTGAGACCGTGGTGTTACGACTGCATCAGATTGTGTCTCTAGACTTTCCTTCTGGCAAGCATTTTTTTCATGTTCTAATAATTTAAACGGTTAATGAATACCTAAAATTACTCGCCCCCCCTATTGCTAAAGTTCCAAACTCCACATACGGTATTATAAAATGTTAAAGGACTAATAATTACTATCACTAAATTGATGACCGTTGGTTTTGTTATACTACCGTTCGTCATAATTAATGGCCGATTGTAATATCCATTACTGCTCGACTACCGTTTTCTGTGCTGACTGGTCTATATATCCAAGAACTTTTGTCATTTATCCACAAATGCCGACTTTGTCGTATATTTCGATATATATTTGTCGATATTTCCGCCATTTTTATAACTACAATGCTTTATACTGGTGTTTGACCGTGCAGTGCTACATATGGATCTGGATTCGTTCTTCGTATCGGTGGAGTGCCTAAAGAACAGCCAGTTTGCGGGTAAGCCCCTTATTATAGGTGGGACCAGCAGACGTGGTGTCGTCGCCTCTTGCAGCTATGAAGCGAGAAAGTATGGTGTACACAGTGCGATGCCTATAAAGATGGCACTGAATCTTTGTCCAGATGCCATCATCCTCCGCGGCGATATGGACAGCTACTCCCGCTACTCCAAGTTGGTTACTGAGGTCATAGCTGAAGATGCTCCTGCCTATGAGAAGGCTTCTATAGATGAGTTCTACTTGGACCTGACTGGGATGGATAAGCATTTTGGTTGTTTTAGCTGGTCTAAGGAGCTGCGACAGCGGATCATCAAAGAAACGGGACTGCCGATCTCCTTCGGCCTGTCCAAAAACAAGCTCGTCTCCAAAGTCGGCACCGGCGAGGCCAAACCCAATGGCGAAATAGAAATCTCTAAGGGCACCGAAAAAGTTTTTCTCAATCCCCTCTCCGTCAAAAAGATTCCTGGTATCGGCAAGCAGACCTACAAGAAGCTCAGCTTTATGGGAGTCAGAAAAATAAAAATCCTCAGTGAAGTACCGATGAAGCTGCTGGAAAGAGAATTCGGTGAGCATGGTCGCAAACTCTGGGAAAAAGCCAATGGCATAGACAAAACACCTGTCGTTCCTTATAGCGAACAAAAGTCTATGTCCAAGGAACGAACCTTTACAGAAGATACCCTGAACATGAACTACATCAAGAACATGCTGCTCAAGATGGTGGACCAACTTGCCTTCGAACTGCGCAGTCAGGATAGACTGACCTCAGTGGTCACAGTAAAACTTAGACATGCTGATTTCAACACCTACACCAAACAACGTCGTATCCCCTATACTGCTAATGAGGCTGTTATTACTAGACATATTCTAGAACTCTTCGAAACATTGAATGACAGGCGTCAACTTATCAGGCTTGTAGGTATAAAATTCAGTGGCTTAGTGCATGGCAACTATCAGATAAGCATCTTCGATGATACAGCTAAAGCTATAGCCCTGATGGAACGCAAAGACCATATCAGAAAGCGCTTCGGCTCCGACAAGATAATGCGGGCTTCGTATATGGATCAGAAAAAAAAGAGATAGGTTTTATTGGCCCTTTTCAGCAGATGGCGTAGAATTCACCTCAAATTTCTTAACCGTACCTATAATATGATCTGGTGCCGAAGGTCGTATAGGCTTATCAGGGAAACTTAGAGAATCTACCAAATCTGCGTTTAGCAACTGATAGACAATGGAGTCTACATGTGCTTCTGCATCACTGAGGGCCTTTGCACGGCATTCTCTCTCATCACGTATACGGAACTCCTCTACTTGTTGGCGATAGATCTCCTCTATAATAGTATTTGCATCTGGTAAATCTACACTACAAGCAGAACAGAACAGAACCAAAAAGATGAAAGCACTTTTTCTCATTTGCTAATCAAGTTTTTAATCTCATTCTTTCTTGCAGGAATCAGGGAATCCAAAGATGCCTGGTAATACTTGTCGTAGTTAAGATCGCAGATGCTATCATTAGCTTGAGAAAGCTGTTTTATCTCTGACTTGAAAAGAGAATCTGCTCTGCGTTTGCATTCCTTCTGATGTTCCAGCAACTCGTACTCGCCACAAGAACTCATACAGAAAATAACAAATAGTATAAACAGCGCTAAAGCTTTCTCCATTGTCTAGACGTCTATGATTTTTTTCTTCAGTTCGAAACTTTCACCCAGATAGACTTTTCTTACCCGCTCGTTGGCAGCCAGTTCTTCTGCAGTACCAGCCATGAGTATTTTACCTTCAAACATCAGATAGGCTCTATCCGTTATAGAAAGAGTATCCTGCACATTGTGATCCGTAATGAGAATTCCAATATTCTTTTTCTTAAGTCTGGCGACTATGTACTGGATATCCTCCACAGCGATAGGGTCTATTCCAGCAAAAGGCTCATCCAGCAAGATAAAGCTAGGAGACGAAGCCAAAGCTCTTGCTATCTCTGTACGCCTTCTCTCTCCTCCAGACAAGGAGTCGCCCACATTCTTCCTGACCTTATGCAAACCGAATTCTTCTATCAGCTCCTCCAGCCTGCTAGATTGCTCCGCTTTGGACAGTGGCATCATTTCTAGAATAGCTGCGATATTATCCTCTACTGTCAACTTCCTAAAAACTGAAGCTTCCTGAGGAAGATAACCTATGCCTTTACGTGCCCGCTTGTACATAGGTAGATTTGTAATTTCCTGATCGTCTATATAGACCTTTCCACTGTCAGGCTTGACAAAACCGACAGTCATATAGAAAGTCGTCGTCTTACCAGCCCCATTAGGTCCGAGCAGCCCGACGATTTCGCCCTGCTTAACTTCTATGCTGACTGTATCCACGACAGTCCGTATACCATAACTCTTTACTAACTCGCTGGCCTTAAGTACCATAAAATAATTCTGTTATATCAATAGTCGTTTCCAATTCCCAGCCTGACTTGAGTGATTCCAATGTTTTCTCTTTTCTTATTTCTGGCTTTTTCTTCTCGCTCAGGTTGCCAGAACTCCATCTTCCATCACCATTAAGATCCTGCAACAGGTTTATCTTGTAGGTTCCTGGCAACAAATTGGGTACTACGATTTCCGTAGGCTCAAAGATAGTCCACTTTTCTATGAGGTTCTCTGTAGTTCTGAGTTCGAGCACATAGCTGATGCTGTCTTCCTTGGTTATAGAAAGATTGATCTGTCCGAGTTCTTCGAGGTCTAAGGTCCGTAATGATACTGCGACACTATCCTTACTTTCTACTCCATACCAATCTACCACAGCTGCTGAATCTATAGTAATGTTATAAGAAGCGTTGGCAGCCAAATCTGCTAGCAACCACAGAGTCTTATCATAGTAACCAGCCGTAAACGGATAGTCTTGTACAGTATCACTTAGCACAATCTTGCTGGTGTCTATACTTGCGATAGGTTTGTTCCATTCTATCATGATACTATCTGTGGCAAACTGGTTGAGTGGTTTAGCAGTGGCGAGCATACTCAGCTCAGCAATAGAATTTTTTGCAGCTCTTATCTTCATGGTATCTATTGCATCATCATGAGTTATAACAAGATTAAGTGTATCAGGCAGCTTATGCCAAAGGAGTAAGGTGTCTTTGCTGAATTCTAGGAAGCTTTCCGCTTCAGGTGCATTTAAGATCCGGTGTTGGGGATTTCTTACCTTAGGTTTATAGAGCAACTTAACCAGACCTTGTTGTTTTTGTCGGGACTCTATAAGCAAGGCTTCATCTTCCTCATCGAATAACTCTAAGGTAATGCCTTGCATCGGTGGCATAGAATCTATCAGTATTAGGGTAGAATCTAAAAAGGCCACTTGTTCTGATTGCAAATCATAGGTATAGCTCACATTACCATCTACTAGTCCGAAAATCTGAAAGGTATCCGCCCTCAGATTTTTTAGCTTAAACGACCCGTCATCTTCGGTACGGGTAAGATACGTGGGCTTGGCTTGTGTAAAACTGGTGTCAGATTCACTGGCATGTAAGAGCACTATAACATCTTTGACAGGTTGCTGAGTGACAAAGTCTACCACGGTTCCTTCTATGGACAGATAATCCAGTTTGTCACCAGTAGAAAATAAAAAGGTATAGTTTTCCAGAACGTTGCCAGCCGTCAAATCCTTGATAGCCTTTCCAAAACTGATTTGATAAGTTGTATTCTCCTTGAGTACTTCCTTTTCATTAAATTCTACAATCACTTTCTTTCCTCTATCCGTTATCTGTAGTGGGTAGTCCAATGGTGGGGAGATAAAAACTTCTTTAGTCGTGTTACTGGTTGTAATCCATTCATTGAAAATAAGTTCTATCCTTCTGTCTGTAAAATTAGTCTGAGAATTGGTCGTGGAGCCTTCACGAATAATATAAGGTGCAGTCTCATCGTCTAAGCCACCACCAGGTGTACCTATTTGTGCACAGGACCAAGCCATCAGTACCATCAGTAAAAGAGCCAGATATATTATGATTTTTCTATCCACCAGATTCATTCGTATACAATAACTGAAAATTAAGTCAGATTCTTATTTCGAGGGTGAAAATTCATTATAGTCTCCCTAAGATACTTGGTATCGATATGCGTATAGATTTCTGTCGTAGTTATAGATTCATGACCCAGCATATCTTGTACAGCTCTTAGATCTGCGCCGCCTTCTACTAAGTGGGTAGCAAAAGAATGTCTGAAGGTATGTGGACTTACCTTTTTCTCTATCCCGACTTTCTGAGCAAGATTCTTGATAATGGTAAATACCATGACTCTACTTAAAGACTTGCCCCTACGATTGAGGTAAAGGAAATCTTCATAGCCAGGTTTTATAACTTGATGATTGCGATAGTTTTCCATATAAAGCTGATTTTGCCTAACTGCCTCTTGTCCCATAGGCACAATACGTTCTTTATCGCCCTTCCCTGTTACCTTGATATATTCTACATCTGGATAAAATTCGGAAATCTTCAGTCCGATTAGTTCTGATACCCTGAGGCCACAAGCATACAAGGTCTCCAACATAGCTCTGTTCCGATGCCCCTGCGGTTCGCTGAGATCTACAGCAGAAAACATCAGCTCTATTTCTCCCACTGATAAGACGGCAGGGATCTTTCTTCCTAGCTTGGGTGCTTGCAACAAATCTGTAGGATCTCTATCTATCTGGTTTTCGATGAGAAGGTACTTATAGAAAGCTCTGATGCCAGACAAGATTCTGGCCTGCGTTCTTTCTCCCAGACCAAGGTCATATATATATCTGATAAAGAGGCTCACATCTTCATGTACAAGTTCCAGGGGACCTTTGGGCGATTCTTGGAGATGGAGGAACTGAGCCAGCTTGCGTATATCCCTAAGGTAAGCTTCTACTGAGTTCTCAGAGAGTGCTCTTTCTAGTATAAGATATGCCCTAAAGCCCATTATCGCTGACTTCCAATCCATCTCTTCAAAGGTACGGCAATTCAACTCAGAATGCCTTAAGATTAGCGTCTTCTGGTTAGGAATTATCCCGTTTCATCAGCTCAAAGTGATGATCGGTATGCACTGCAGTCCAGATAGCAAATTCTCTGAAGGTCATCTTTCCCACTAAAGGATGAGGCAAGAGGTACTTTGAAAGGCGTTCTTCGGAATACTTGCCCACTTGATCTTTTAGTGTGGCCATTTCCTGCTTAAACCAAGAGATGATACGTTCTCTATCAGCGGTGGTCAAGTTTTTGGCAGTGTATTCTGCTGGAGACTTAGCACCAGTTTCTTTGAGCTTGGACCTATACTTTTCTTTAGTGCCTTGATAGTCACGTTCTTTTCTGTTATTGACACCGATTTTGTATCGCAATATCGGTCTTGGAATTTTCATGCCTTTATTGACGGCTCTGGTTGTCTTTCTGAGATGTTCCAGATGTTCTCCTGTGCTCCATTTCCCTGGTACTTTTTGTGTGACGAATGCATCTTCTGGCTGTGCTTCTATCCATTGCATCATGGCCTGCTGACTCTGATCTAATAGTTGTATGACCTCTTGTTTTTTCATCTGATTGGTTTTAATAATTACTTTAAGTAACTTAATCCCTAATTGTAAGTAAAGCTATACTTCTTTTATAGCTATTACAATAACTTACCGATAGCAAACCTAGTAACATGGCAGTAACTAATGCGAGAAATAAGGAGCTGGCGCTCAAGAAAAAAATAAAGAAAATTTATTCTTTGTCTGCCGAATGTAATTTTGACGATAGCTGTCCAGTAA
>CAYNJK010000191.1:0-6538 GCA_964397575.1 uncultured Saprospiraceae bacterium | reverse complement strand
TGGAGCGAAAGACGGGATTCGAACCCGCGACCCCGACCTTGGCAAGGTCGTGCTCTACCAGCTGAGCTACTTTCGCATATTGCTTAGTTTGATAATTTTTTAGAAAGAACCAAACTGTGCTATTTCAAAACGCCTCAGGAACTTATTTCCTAAGGGATGGCAAATATACTACACCTATAATCAATTTCAAATAGCTAACCAGCTAATCTTCTAAGAATTCTAGATTAGACTAAATGTCTGATTTACAAGTACTTAGTGCCTTCTCTTACTGTCAATGGGGCGAGCTGACCACGATTATTGTCTATAAAGTCCCTTACAGACTCGGGGTTATACTTAGAATATTGTCTTAGTGCCCAGCCACTGGCTTTATTTATAAAGAATTCCCGTGACCCAAGAGTCTTAAGTATGAGCTCGAAAAGTAGTTCTTCATCGATTGTGTCTTTGTATTTCAGTTGGAAAATGAGAGCAGTACGTTGTAACCACATATTATCGGAGGCCATATAAGTTCTAGCCTTAGTTTGAGCTAGAACCTTATCTCTTTTTAGTACTGTTCCTACATTGGTAGCTGCTAGAAAATCTACTGTATCCCACCAAGATTTGGTAGTGATTAGTTGCTCTAAGAAAGGTAGATCATCTTTGGTAAGTTCAGTTTTCGATCTTCCAAGCAGATCTAAAGCAATCATTTGATACTCTCTCTGACCTTTCTTCCATAGAGTCTTGGAGAGCGGTCTGATAAGTGCCTTGATTTGTGATTTTTCTGTCTTCCACAGTCGAGCTACTAGGTCTTTCCTTGCTGGCGCTTGTACCCCATAGAATACGAACTTGTCCTTCATGTAAGCAGACATTTTCGCAGCATAGACGGCATGGCTCCGTTGGACCAGTTCTTCTGTAAAATAGTCTGTGTATACTTTAACTGACATAAAGATTTTTACTTTTGATATTCAGCTTAAAGATATGAAGCCGCTAGCAGAAAGAATGCGCCCACAAACTTTAGAAGACTACGTAGGTCAAGATGATCTGCTAGGTACTAATGGCGCATTGACCAAAGTCATTTCTTCTGGGCGGATTCCGTCTATGATTCTTTGGGGTCCACCTGGTGTAGGTAAGACGACGCTTGCCAATATTATGGCTGAAAACTACGATCGACCTTTCTACCAATTAAGTGCAATTAACTCTGGAGTAAAAGACGTAAGGGAAGCAATCAAGAGGGCAGAAGATAAGACGCTTTTTAATGCTACAGCTCCTATACTATTTATAGATGAAATACATAGATTCTCAAAGTCCCAGCAAGATGCTCTTCTTGGTGCCGTAGAAAAAGGAACAGTTACGCTTATAGGTGCCACTACAGAAAATCCATCGTTTGAAGTCATCTCTGCGTTGTTGTCCAGATGTCAGGTATACATTCTTGGGCATCTCAGCAAAGAGAATCTGATTGCAATGGTAGATAAGGCTATATCGGAAGATTCTATTCTCAGCCAGAGAAAAATCACTGTAAAGGAGTATGATGCACTACTCAAGTTCAGTTCTGGAGACGGACGGAAGCTGTACAATTTACTAGAGCTTATGGTCAATAGTTTTGACCTTACAGAAAAGATTATTATTACAAATGAAGAGGTAGAGCGGAGAATCCAAAAGAACATTGCTATGTATGACAAGGGTGGAGAAATGCACTACGATGTCATCTCCGCATTCATAAAGTCTATCAGAGGTAGCGATCCTAATGCAGCGGTCTATTACCTTGCTAGGATGATAGAAGGAGGAGAGGACCCTCTATTTATCTGTAGACGGATGTTGATTTTGGCATCTGAAGATGTAGGCCTTGCTAACCCTAATGCCTTGCTGCTAGCCAATAATACCTTCCAGGCTGTACATCAGATAGGTATGCCAGAGGCTAGAATCATTATGTCTCAATGTGCAATTTATTTGGCAGCTAGTCCTAAAAGTAACTCTGCATATATGGCTATAAATAAGGCCCAAGCAGCTGTAAGGACTACCGGTAATCTGAGTATTCCTTTGAAGTTGCGCAATGCACCTACGGATCTGATGAAAGAATTGAGTTATGGAAAAGAATACCAATATGCCCACGACGGTGAAGGTCATTTTGTTTACGAAGAGTATTTGCCTGAAGGTGCTGAAGGCAGTAGATTCTACGAACCCTCAATGACAGGTGCTGAATCAAAACTGGTATCCTATCTAAAGAACTTATGGAAAGGAAAGTATGGTCACTACTAATCTAGTCTAAAATGAAAAATGCCACTGAATTTCTCAGCGGCATTTTTAATATATGATTGGTTGTAACAGTTGTGTTTTATTTTACTGTTACGTTAGTAAAATGTACTTGATTAGATCCTTGCATAACAAACCCCAATTTATGTGTCTCTCCGTCAAACATGTTTCTTTTTAATTGAACGTTGTCTGACATTACAGGAAGTTGGAATTCCAATTCCCCAGCAAGATTATAAATCTGAATCACTGCAATATCACTTTTGGTTGTAAGGTCTAAAGTTTGACTCTCTACATTGAAACCAGCAGTCTCAAAAATCTGTAAGTTTTCTACACTTACCACTCCTTCGCTAGGCGTATTGTTTGCAGAAAGCACTGTTAGAGAGAAGATTGTCAGTGAAAGGATTGTTATAAAGTTTTTCATGTTTGTTGCTTGTACTATAAAGACACTACTTTCATCCTACCCACTGACTACATGGCTCTACAAGACTTACTACAGCTATTCTACAAAGGCACTACAATTACCCCTTTTGTAAAAATTCGTGTCGGATTTTATACAGTTTGGCACGGCAAATTTTCATAATGCCCCTACAAATTTGGCCAAGTAGGTTATCTCGATGGCGTGACCCATCTAGCCGCCGCCCAAATTTTCATTTGCTTTGGCTTTAAATAGGACCATACGATCAGATGTGATTTCTTATTTCCAAGACGTAGTGGAATGATCTCTTGGTACAAGGTAGAAGCATTGGCCAACTCGGCCTTTAGTTTGGGTAGATGTTTGGAGTTGGATATCAGGCTAGAAAACACCAGACACCTACTCGCTAGGAGCTGGCTGTCTTGGATCAGCCTTCTAACGAAGTCGAGTTCTCCCCCATTGCACCATAGCTCGCTGTGTTGTCCGCCGAAGTTTCTCGCCTTTTGTGCGGATCTCATTTTGGAATTGGTCAAGGCATAGGACTTTTTAAGTGATGCCTGCCTTGCCTCCTTAGCACTGGAAAAGAAGGGTGGATTGCATATAACTAAGTCTAGGTACTCATCTGGTTTGATAAGATTACTTATAAGCTTTTGTGGTTCCTTTTGATGTCGCAGTTCTACATGACCTTTGAGTAAGCTGTTTTTATTAATGATTTTCTGAGCTGCTTTGAGTGATTGCAGATTTATATCTGTTCCTATAAAGGACCACTTGTATACCTTTCTACCTATTATAGGATAGATACAATTGGCTCCTACACCTAAGTCCAATACTTTCAGTTTGGGGCCTCGTGGAATTCTGTCAGCAAACTGACTGAGTATATCCGCCATATGGTGCAGGTACTCAGCTCTGCCTGGGACTGCAGGACAAAGGAAGTTGTCAGGAATCTCCCAATAGCTGAGATCATAATGTGTAAATAGCAGCGCTGTATTTAGCGCAGTGACAGCTTCTGAGTCAGCATAGTTAATAGAACTAAGGTTTTTCTTGTTTTTTATTATAAAAGGCTTGAGAGCAGGATAGTGCTTTGTGAGTAGCTCATAATCATAAGGACCCCTATGTAGGCTTCTGGGATGTAGGTATTCTTTGATATCTTTTTTGTCTGGCACTTCTTTTCCTTAGGAGGCATAAAGCTATAAAAAAACAACCTCCGATTTTCAGAGATTGTTTTTCTTGTAATCTGAGTATGAATCACAGATCATTATTTTATTGCTGTATTATAGCAGTTCTCTCCTATCCTTTCAAATATTGGTTTTGTACAGAATTGAAATCAGGCAATTTATTTATATGCCATTTGTCTAATATCTTTCCATCTTTAAAGAGTACAACTCCAGGGTTAGATCGGACGATTGTCTTCAGTAGTATATCGTCAGCCATCCCATAATTAATATTGAGTTGTGTATCTGTATTGAAATCTTTTATCTGCATTTCGTCAGCTCCTCCTATAGCCATTGTTACAGGAAGACCAGCCGACTTTGCTGCATCTGTAAATGGTTTTAGCTTTTTGTGTTTGTCTAGATATTCTGCATCCCATACATAGTCATCATAACTCTCTGTTCGTTCTACCACCTTATCAAAGGTTTTGACAATCGACTCTTTCTTGTCCATCATGACTGTATCCATTTTAAAGATAGAGTCTCTAACAGTTCTGGTCTTTTCTACTGATTGTCCACCTTTTAATTTGTAATTCACAATAAGGAGTTGTGCACCTGGTAGTGATAAGATGTTATCTGTCAGATCATTACCATCAGCATCTTCTATTGTAAAGTCGCTTATCTTAGTTATTGCCATAGTTGGCTCTGACTTTATCTGATCTACTACTTTATAGACTCCTTTATACTTTTTATAATTGCCTAGATACTCTCCGTTCTCTACTATAAGTTCTTCGCCAGTATCATTATGCTTTAGTTTCCAGTCAGTTATTTTTACTTCTGCTTGTGCATCAGCTTCTATTTGTTTTTGTGTTTTGACATCTTTGCCTACATTGAATGGTCTGAAATCTGCATGCGGGATATCCCAAGCAAAGTTGCTGATGCAATAGACTAATAGTCCGACTGTACCTAAGCCAACTAGGCCCGTTCTAACAGGTGCATTAAACATCCTATGCATAGACTTAGATCTGAAGAGGAAGAATAAAGCAGGGAATAAGAGAGCGACATCCTTTAGAAAAGAAGTGTAGGGTTCTAGCTTTATAAAATCTCCAAAACAACCGCAGTCGGTAACCTTCATATTGCTTTTCTTATACTCACCCCAACTTGCAAAGTCAAAGAAGTTAGAGCCATTAGGTACATAACCAGTGAGGTAGGTAAACCCAGTCAAGAAAGTAAAGAATGCCACCAGCAAGAAAAAAGCCCATGCCGTCAACTTACCTCTCATGCCCATAATCAACATCAAGCCAAGGATAATTTCAATGACAATCATTGCCACAGAAAATCCTATAGCGTATTCCGATAGCAATGGGAATAGAGGTGCAATGAATTTCATCCAAGTCCCTTGAAAAGTACTTTCGAATTCTGCGAAATACTGCTCCATTTTATAAGCTGTGCCTAGTGGGTCTACTGCTTTTACCCAACCTGAGAATAGGAATAGAACCCCACAGAAATTTTGTAATAAACTCATCAAGAAATTGCCAGGCTTTCTAAATGCCAACTTGCCTTTGTCAGTTTCAGATAGTTCTCTATCATTATCTGTGACGTCTGTTTCTTGGTCTGGTTCTTGGACAGCAAAGTTTGCTCTTCTGGTTTTGATAATTCCGAAAAACATTAACAAGGTCAGCAGTACTGATACTATGCCTATCCTAATTAGTAAAGTCGTTAAAGTCATTTGTTTATTCTTAAATTTTTTTATTGGTTAACTGGTGGTGGCACTTTTTGTTTTTTCTGATAATAATATCAAAGCAAAAGCTGCATAGTTTAGCATGTCCTGAAAATTGGCTTTGAGACCTTCAGAGATGAGGGTCTGGCCATCATTTTCTTCTATCTGCTTTATGCGGAGTAATTTCATGAGAATGAGATCGGTAATACTACTTACTCTCATATCCCTCCATGCTTCTCCATAATCGTGATTCTTACGTTGCATAAGCGCTTTGGTTTCTGCAGCGTATGATTTATAATAAGTTATGGCCTCTTTTGGTTCCATCTCATATTTGCCCTCGGTGACTTTGTGCTCCAATTGTATCATTGCCATAATACTGTAATTGATGATACCTACAAATTCATCATCTATACCTTCCTGGACTTTCATTGTCTGCTTTTCCTGTATACTTCTGATTCTAGATGCCTTTATGAAGATCTGATCAGTGAGAGAAGATGGTCTCAAGATTCTCCATGCCGTTCCATAATCTTTGGTTTTCAACTCGAATATCTCCTGACATTTAGAGATTACCGTATCATATTGTAAGTCTGTCTTACTCAATTACTTATTTTTGGCAAATATACAGTGACAGGATATAAAAACTAACTTTCTTTTAATTTATAAGTGTCTGATAGTTAGGTGTTTGTATCCATTGATTCAGATTAATGAATCATCTTGCTGCCAGAATGCAAAATTAGGACAAGCAAAGCGTCCAAAAGCTAACATTTTCACACCTAAAATCTAATAAGCTGTTAATCTTCATTCTTATTGTTTGTAATGTTTTGCTGGCCATAATATTCAGGTTGTTTCCTAAGTATGGCGTTACTAATCTATATGCGATAATTACCAACTACTTTACTTGTTTTCTCATAGGCTCTAGTATCCATGGATCTTCCACATTTACGCGAGCTACAGTATCTGAGACCTGGTTTCCTTATGCGCTTTTTCTGAGTTTGACCTTTATACTTTTCTTTAATGTCAATGCCTTTACCC
>CAYNJK010000190.1:0-6566 GCA_964397575.1 uncultured Saprospiraceae bacterium | reverse complement strand
TAAAGTCTTGCTATAATCAGTCATGATTTTTTGCAATTCAGAATTGGCATAATTCATATTAGCAAATAGCCTAGTAAGTTTTACTTTTCTATCCGCTGTTACTGGTGGGCTGTAAAAGTGCAGGTCGATATCATTTGCTGTACATAGTTCGTTAATTTTTAGTAAGTACTCTTTGTTCGTAGAAGATAATAGCTTACTAAAGTCTATTATCTTTTCAATTTTTGGTTCATTAACTGGAAGATACTTGCCTATAGAAGTGGTGTAGATTATGGTTTTAGGATGTGATCGAAAGAATGGCTTGATATAATCTAAATTCCATCTTCCATTATAAAGGCTGACGAAAGGTTTTATATGGTTCTGAATGCACTTAGGATTGAATGGTTCGGCTCTTAGAGAGCCTGGTGTTACACCAAGATATATTGATTTTAGATTAGGATTATGTTTTGTCGCCTCCTGAATTAAGTAATATTGTCCTGAAAGAAGGATAGATGCATTAATGGTAAGGTGGCTCTCATCGTCCTGAGGTGGAAATAGTTGTCTAGCAACACTATCTCCAAGATGTATGGATTCAGTTTTAGAATTCGAACTCTTGTAGAGGATTTCTTTTATAAAGTAATAACTTCTTGTGATGCCAAGACTTTTTGAATAGTCAAAACAAAAAAATAGAATTGTGGATAAGAGCTCTATTATCAGGATGATAATTAAGCTTTGTATAACTAATTTCTTTAAGAACTTAATCAACTGAAAGAATTCTTCAGTTTGATAACTTCTCTATAGGCGTCAAAGTCCGCATTATATATGATGTTTCTTTTGTCTAGGGAGGAAAGTGAATTGTCTCTTTTCTCTTCTAACCTCTGACAGAAAATCTTTTCATTCCTGAAATTCATTTTGACTTTCTTACTATACCTTATTTCCAGTGCATTGAATAAGGGTTCGAGGTCAAATTCCTTATAGAACACTTCTTCATACTCGAGAACAAATATTTTATGACCTTTTTTCTTTGCTTCGATAGTGCTTCTTAATGATAGATTCCATTCTCTGATAGCGTCATCCACATTTTTGTCCCAGGCATCGTCTGGTTTAGCTAGTCGCTTCATATAAGATTGAGCTACGTCAAAAATGTTTCTGAAGATAAATACTACCGCCACTTTGTCAAAAGCCTTGAATATATTGTCGTATTGCTCATAAAGAGGGGGTATCTTATCTCCATAGTACTTGCAGGCATCATATCTTTCTTCTAGTTCCCTATAGTACTCGCCTGCTCCAGCACTTGTGATATCTGGGAAATGAGTATCGCCTTTGGTATAGGTATAGAATCTTTCTTTTGAAAAGTAACTCGCATCCAACTCATATCTTTTCCCTATAACTCTATCTATATATCTCTCAACTCCCATGGCTACTTTAGGATGAGCCCTCAATAATCTCCATAGAACTGTTGTGCCAGAACGTGGGCACCCACAGGCAAATAAAAATCTCATACTTAATTGAATTGTGCCTTATTCAGGCCGTCTATTTTGGTTTTAATATCGTCTAGGTTGTGTTTGTGCTTCGCTAAGAATTTTTCGAAGTTGATTTTTTGATAGGATTTAAAACCCGATTCTTCGTCTTTCCCGGAAGTACCTCCTTCAAAGTGATTTATAACACTGAAAGGTGTGACTACTGTATGCAGATCATTTTCCCATGCGGTGTAGCACAAGTCGCTGTCCTCACAATAGCAAGGGTGGAACTGCTCATCAAAGGTGCCTATTTTCTTAATTGTAGTTCTCTTTATGTAAAGTGAGCAACCAGACACGTAGCCTACATAGGTTATTTTGCTGTATTCTTCTTTGTTAGGGTTTTCGTCCCACTTACCTATGTTTCTTCCAGTTCCATCTCCATATAGTTCAGACCCGAATTCTTGCAAGGTGCCATCTGGATATAGAATCTTCGATCCGCTTAGTCCTATCTGTCTGTGCATGTATGCAGCATTGACTAAAGCATTTAGCCAGTTCAGTTCCACAGTGACGTCATTGTTGACCAACACAGCATCATTGTGTGGAAATAGATCCATCATCTTGTTATTTGGAATAACGAATACCTCATTTTCCTTCGAAAGAATAGGAATTATTCTAGCATCTTTTTTGGCGAGGTCTGCTAGATATTCCTGAGTGCCATCTTCGCATCCGTTAGAATGTACTAGAATTTTGTAGAACGGATACATGGTGTTTTTTAGCATAGAATCAATGCAGTCTTTCAGCATGTCCAGTCTGTTCCATGTCACTATGCAAATAGATACCTCTCTGGGAATAGATAGTAACATGTTTTCCTTCACGATATTAGAACCCACTAAACCAAATAATTTTCCTTGTGCATTTTTTGTCATTTGTTCTAGATCGTATTGGCCTTGTAGTGCGCCTATAATCATTCTGGCCATCTCATCGAAATCCTCCGTTATCAGTCCATCCTTACCATTCTCCAGTTGTATTCCCTCATTGCCTATGGCATTGGTTACAATAGGTAACATATAGGCTATGGATTCACAAATTTTACCTTTTATACCTGCGCCCGCTAAGAGGGGAGCGACACATAACTTAGAGCTCTGATACAATTTCTCTACATCTTCTTCTTCTATAAAACCTAGATAGTTTACACCTTCTATGTCGCCTAATTCAATTACTTCTTCTGGAGCATTAGCACCGGCAAGGATAAGTTGTGCATCAGGCACAGCAGCTCTAACAATAGGCAGTATTTTCTCTACGAGTAACTTAGCCGCAGAAATATTAGGATAGTGATTAAATCCGCCAAAGAATAACATATTGTTTGGCTTATCGGCAAAGTAATCTGTAAAGTGCGCATCGTGTATATTGGATACAACCCTTACATCTGCATTTGGAATCTCTTTTAATACAGCTTGTCTATCAGGTTCTGTGACGGCCCAGACAACATCAGCTTGGCTGTAAGCAGAAACTTCACTTTTTTTGTTCTCATCTACTTTTTCCTGAGTCAATCCTTCCCACAGTCCAAGTGAACGTTGTTCTCGTACCCAATGTATGTCCACTGAGTCACATATAATTTTTGCCTCTGGATATAGCTCTTTGAATCTATAGGATTCGTGTAGAGTATAGTACCAAGCATATATAATTACATCAAATCTTTCGTGCTCAGCTTTTATTTTATCATAATCATACTCCGGTATGAATGTTACACCTACACTAGCAAGTTTATCAATGTACTTTTGCTGTCTGGCACCACGAGCATAAGCGTATACCTCACATTCTTGTGCCATAAGCTGAACCATTCGAGTAGCTCTTTTCCCACCACTGGATGTATCGTAGTCAGGTAGATTAGGAGAGATATATAGAATTTTCTTGCCTTTTATATTACTTAGATATTTGGCTTTTAGCCTATCTTCTTTGAATCCCATTTCGTCAATGTTTGATACTTCTGGTTTTTCAACATATACTGTTGGTTCTGATGTTTCTATAGGTTCCTGTGGTTTTGCTGGTATGACTGTAGTTGGAGCTGATTTAGATTGCTGGTTATCTGTTACCCTTTCTATACTTGCAATACTAGCTGCAGCAGCGGTAGCGGTTGTTGCCTTAACTACCTTATTCTGCTGTTCAAAGAAGGCTTGTGTATTAGCCTTCTGAATTTCCATCTTTTTCTCCTCTTTGTCTTTATTTAGGTGTCTGTTGTAATTTTTTACAATTTCGTCAGGGCTCTCTCTCTCTAGAGCGGACTTCAGCGTTCTGATATTTTGTCTATTGACCGATGCAAGAGCTTTACCTGGTCTTCTCAAGCCTGCGCCTATGAATCTTAATAGAAGAACAACTTTACTTTGGTCTGGATGTGCAAATATGTTGTAAGGTACTCTTAGGGGTAGGGTTATAAACCTACCTAATTTATAACTCACTGATGAAGTTATATCTTGAACTACTTTATTTCTTTCGCGCTTTTCATATTCAAGCGAAATGACCAGATTGTTGACGACCTTTTCTTTTTCTAAGATTTCGTGATTAACTGCATTTCTAAGACTGTTAACTACATTGTGTCTTTCATTGATTTCATAATCAACTCTGTCTTTTAGTGCAGTTATAATTTGATCCTTTTCCAGAATCGCATTCTTAAGCATACCATTATATCGCTCCTTTACTTCATTCATTTCCAAGAATTTTGACTCTTGGAGTGACAACTTAAGCTTTGATAATTCTAATTTTTCCGCTTCAAGAGCTTTTAGAAAATTTTCTTTTATAATGGCCTTGTCTTCTTTTTCAGCTAGTACTGCCGCTTGTAATGAAGCTACTACTTTCTGCTTTTCTTCTTTTTCTAGTTGTATAGCTTCCCTCATTGATTCTGTAATACCTAATCTATCATAGGCTTTATCTATTTTTTCCGCTGAAAGTGCTTCCTTGAGTTCTAATACAACTTTCTGTTTGTCTTCTTTTTCTGCCGCTAAGGCCTCCTTTAGTGAGTCGATAACTGCATTCCTTTCCTTCATTCTTTCCTCAATGGTCTTCTGCATATCAGAGATAGTAGAGTTTTGCACTTTGGCTTTGTCCTCTTTTTCAGCATACAAAGCTGACTTTAATGAGTCGATGACTTCGTTACGTTCATTAAGTCGTTGCTCCATAGTGGCTTGCATGTCAGCGATTGTGGATTGCTGCACTTTTGCTTTGTCTGCTTTTTCAGAAGAGATAGCTAGTTGTAGTTCGTTGACGATGTTGAATTTATCTTCTTTCTCGGCAGTTAATGCTGCTTTGAGTGAGTTTATAACTTCGTTACGTTCATTGAGTCGCTGTTCCATAGTGGCTTGCATATCAGCGATAGTGGATTGCTGCACTTTGAGTTTGTCTTCCTTTTCGGAAGAGATTGCCATTTGAAGTTCATTGACGACTTTTAGCTTGTCTTCTTTTTCTGCTCCTAATGCAGCTTGAAGAGAGTCGATGACTTGGTTACGTTCATTGAGTCGTATTTCCATAGTGGCTTGCATATCCGCGATAGTGGATTGCTGCACTTTAGCTTTATCTTCTTTTTCAGAGGAGATAGCCATCTGGAGTTCATTAACAACTTTTTGTTTGTCTTCTTTTTCGGCTGCAACAGCAGCTTTTAGAGAATCTATGACTTCGTTTCGTTCATTGAGTCGTATTTCCATAGTGGCTTGCATATCAGCGATAGTGGATTGCTGCACTTTAGCTTTGTCTTCTTTTTCGGAAGAAATAGCCAGTTGTAATTCGTTGACAACTTTGAGTTTGTCTTCCTTTTCAGCAGCTAGTGCTGCTTTGAGGGAGTCGATGACTTCGTTACGTTCGCTGAGTCGTTGTTCCATTGTGGATTGCATATCCGCAATAGTGGATTGCTGCACTTTTGCTTTGTCTTCTTTCTCGGAAGAGATAGCCAGCTGTAGTTCGTTGACAACTTTTAGTTTGTCTTCCTTTTCGGCAGTTAATGCTGCTTTGAGGGAGTCGATGACTTCGTTACGTTCGCTGAGTCGTTGTTCCAGAGTGGTTTGCATATCTGCAATGGTGGACTGCTGTACCTTGGCTTTGTCTTCTTTTTCAGCGGAAACGGCAGACTTGAGAGACTCTATCACTTCATTTCGCTCAGCAAGTCTCTCTTCCATTGTAGCTTGCATATCAGCAATCGTTGATTGCTGTACTTTAAGCTTATCTTCCTTTTCGGCAGCAAGCGCACTCTTTAATTCAGTTATCACCTGATTTCTTTCATCCAGTCTTCTTTCCATTTCTGACTGCAACTCAGAGATCGTAGATAACTTGACATTGGCTTTGTCTACCTTTTCTGCTTCTATCGCTTTGAGTAGTTCTTCTTTGACACGGCCTTTATCCTCTTTCTCGGCAGCAACTGCCTCCTGAAGATTTTGGATAACCTTATCCTTTTCAGCCATTTCGGTCCTGAGTATTTCGCGATACTCATTACTTACTTGTTCTTTGATCCTAAACTGCTCTATCTTTTCTGCTTCAACAGCTTTGAGCAGGTTGCCTTCTACTTTTTGTTTGTCTTTTTGTTCACTAGAAATGGCTTTTTCTAGCTCTTTTATAATCTTGGCTTTGTCAGCTTTTTCTGCATTCAGAGCCGCTTCCAGACTTTTTCTTAATTGTTCCTTATCCTTTTGTTCAGCTTCCAAAGCTTGTTGGAGGCTGGCTTTGATCGTATCCTTATCTAATTTTTCAGCTTCCAAAGCTTCGTTCAGACTTTTGGATATGACTTCTTTGTCTACCAATTCGGCTTCTATAGATGCTCTAAGTTCCTTTTCGGTTTTGTCATTGACCTCTTTGAGCTCGGTGATGATTTTTTTGAGTTCAACGATTTCTTGATCATTAGCAAGAATATGTTCTTCTCTTTCTGCTATGATCTGATCTTTGCTTTCTAGTTCCAGTTGTTTTGCATCTAGCAGACGTCTAGAATCTACACTTTTGATGTCTTCTCTTACTGATTCACCTTTGGTCATATATTCTAAGGTGACCACCATTTTCTCTATTGCCACTGGTTTTGCCAATTTGACAATAATCTCTGGATATTCAGTATCAAAGTAATAGATGTCGTCTTCTACTAGATAGGCATTAACTTCT
>CAYNJK010000189.1:0-6602 GCA_964397575.1 uncultured Saprospiraceae bacterium | reverse complement strand
TGGGGCAGAGAATTGTCGGTCATGTCTGCTTTGTATCCGATACTGATGCTGATAGTCGGGACCAGTGATGTCATACACATAATGACCAAGTTCCATGACGAGCTGCGCAAAGGTAAAAACAGAAAAGATGCACTGGAGGTCACTATCAAGCAGATAGGCTTGGCAACACTACTGACTTCCATGACGACGGCGGCAGGATTTGCCACTCTACTGACCTCAAGGATAGGACCTATACAAGAGTTCGGGATGAATTCTGCTATCGGTGTTCTTATAGCTTATGTGGTCGTAATAGGCTTTACCTGTCCAGTGCTTTCTTTATTTTCCAAAGAGCAGATGATAACGAAAACAAAAAAGAAAGAGTTCTGGTCTTCCGTCCTCAGCAGAGCCTATGCATTCAGTCTAACTGGGCAAAAGCTGATTACTATTACAACGATAGCCTTCCTCCTAGTCTTTGCCTGGGGCATCTCCAAGATTCATACCAACTATGACCTCTACACCAACCTTCCACAAGGTGTCAAAATCAGCGAAGACTTTCTATATTTCGAAAAAGAGTATGCAGGTTTCAGGCCTCTAGAGTTGGCGGGTACGATACAGGGTGATTACAGAATATACGACCATGAAGTCATCTCTGCCATCGTCAAAGCCGAAGATCACCTTAAGTCTCTTCCTGAAATAAGAACAGCATTCTCACTAGGCACCATTACCAAGAGCATCAATCAGATGATAGACGGTAATCAGGAGTCCGCATTTTCCATGCCTGACAAAAAGGACTATAGAAAGGTCAAGCGGATGCTGGCCTCCCTACCGTCTATGGGCACGGATGTGCTTATCAGCAAGGACAAGAAAAAAACCAGAGTCAGCTCCAAAGTAAAAGATGTAGGTGCAGAAAACATAAAAGCTATGAGTGCCCGGATAGACGACTGGCTTTCAGAAAACATAGACCCAGAGGTCATCCAATTCCAACAAACAGGAACGGGCTTACTGCTGGACAAGAATTCAGAATTTGTCAAGGAAAGTTTGCTCAATGGACTCCTTATAGCACTGGTCATCGTCAGCTTGCTGATGGGGCTGCTCTTCAGAAACTGGAAGATGCTGTTTCTTGCACTGGTGCCCAATCTGATTCCGCTCCTGTTTGCCGCTGCTCTGATAGGCTTTACTGGTGTGGCACTAGAAGCTGGAGTCTCTATTGTATTTGCCATCATCTTTGGTATAGCTGTGGATGACACCATCCATTTTCTAAGTAAATACAAACTCGCCAAAGATCAATATGATGGAGACATGGAGCGCGCCTTACAGATCACCTTTCAGGAATGTGGGAAGGCCATCATATTTACTACGATAATCTTGTTCTTCGGTTTTCTAATTCTATTCTTTTCTACCAATCAGCCAGCTGTAACAATCGGTTTGCTGATCTCGGTGACACTTATTTCTGCCTTGGTGGCAGACCTTACGATCTTACCTGTGCTTATTAGAAAATTTAAAATCTGATTAGGATAAAATCTTAGAAGAGAAGTGGAGAAGCATATCTACCAGTGCTTCATCTTGTTTTTTGCTGCATCTGATACTGGTGAGCTTAGGCAGATGCTCTGCAAAATAGATCTGGTTGTTGGCCATTTCAAAGAGATTACTGGAGAGACTGGTACAGTATTCAAATTTAGGATTGACTTCCATGATGATTTCGGCGACCGTTTTGACTACGGCTTTGTAGGCATAGAAAAGACCTGCTTTGTTCTCTTCATCTATGGCCTTGATATGATAGGCCTTACCTCCTTCATTTATAATTAGTTTGTGGAGCAAGTTCTCATTGATATACTTATTCATCGGGTTTTCGGAAGTGGCATGTACGATGTTATCTATGGCAATCTCTAGTTTCTTCTGCGGCTCTGTTATGTTTTTGATATTGATTTTGATGAGATAGTGGACCCATTCCCAGTACCATGAGGTCAGAAAGAGTAGGAGCAAATGCTTGTTGTCAAAGTAGCGGTAGATAGATTTTTCTGCAGATCCAATCTCTTTGGCCAATTTCCTGAAAGTGAAAGCTTCGAAGCCTATCCTATCCATTAGAATGATGCTGTGTTCTATGATACGCTTACCCAGGCTGGTTTCCTGAGGGTCTCTCAGATATAGGCTCTTATTTAGATCGAAGGTAATGTCCACAGACTACAGTCATTGGTTTTGGTAAATATTTGACAATTTAATGAACCTTTATGATAGTATTACTGTCATTAATGTTCTTAATACTGTAATATTGCAGTCGAAATAAGAATGCATTATAAAGTCCTAGCCATACTAGCCCTTATTATTTCCCTTTTCTCTAATGAAATGGTAGCTTTTGCCTTGTCAGGAGAGGATATTCCTATGGAAATACCTATGGAAACTGACTCCGAGCAACAGGAAGAAGGAAAGGAAGAATCTAAGATTCGACAGCGTATCGAGCTTGGCAAGTGTATTCATAATACGGTAAGCATCCATCATAACTTCAACCTAACTGATGGTGAAAGTGATGATTATAGCAGCAACACCACTCCGCCTCCTGAACAATTAGTGTTCTAATCCAGAGGCATCGGTCCTAGTGGCCTTTTATTTCTTTTTTTCAAAATTTTAATTTTTAGTAATGAATACAACTAAGAACAAGACTTTCTTTGGTAATTTAAAAAATGATATTCCAGCAAGTATTGTCGTTTTCTTTGTCGCTCTCCCACTTTGCTTGGGTATTGCGCTGGCGAGTGGTGCACCACTATTTTCAGGACTTATAGCAGGTATCATAGGTGGTATCATCGTAGGTAGCTTAAGTGGTTCTCAGATAGGTGTAAGTGGACCAGCAGCGGGTCTGGCAGCCATCGTACTCACCTCTATAGGCACCTTGGGTGGTTTTCAGAATTTTCTTCTAGCAGTAGTGCTGGGTGGTGTCATCCAGATAATATTTGGATTGCTTAAGGCTGGTGTTATCGGTTATTACTTCCCTTCTTCAGTTATCAAAGGCATGCTGACGGGTATAGGGATTATAATTATCCTAAAGCAGATTCCACACTTCTTTGGTTACGATGCGATTCCTGAAGGCAACTTTGCGTTCAATCAAATGGATGGCGAAAACACCTTCTCTGAAATAGGTGTTATGATCAGCAACATCAGCCTTGGGCCTACTATAATTGCCTTTGTAGCTTTGTTTATAATGATACTTTGGAATAATGTACTGGTGCACAAAGCCAAAGTATTCAAGCTGATTCAGGGACCACTGGTAGCCGTTGTACTAGGCATTATCTATTACAATTTTACCAAGGGAAGTTCTTGGGGTATTGCAGAAAACCATTTAGTAAGCGTACCTGTACCAGAAAACTTCAGTTCGTTTTTGGGACAGTTTAGCTTTCCTAATTTTAGTCAGATTACAAATCCAGCTATCTGGGTAACAGCATTTACAATAGCACTTGTGGCCAGCTTAGAAACCTTGCTTTGTGTAGAGGCGACAGACAAACTGGATCCAGAGAAAAGGGTGACGCCTACCAACAGAGAGCTACTGGCTCAAGGAACGGGTAATATCCTATCTGGTCTTATAGGTGGCCTACCTATCACACAGGTAATCGTCAGAAGTTCTGCTAATATTCAGTCAGGAGCAAAGTCAAGCAAGTCAGCAATCATACATGGTTTCTTCTTGCTGATCTCTGTTATGCTTATACCAAACTTGCTGAACATGATTCCTTTGTCCGTACTAGCTGCAATTCTCCTTATCGTAGGTTATAAGTTGGCTAAGCCTGCCCTATTTGCAGTGATGTACAAGCAAGGCTGGATGCAGTTTGTGCCATTTATGGTGACTATACTAGGTATCATCTTTACGGATTTGCTTTTAGGTATAGGCTTAGGTCTTGCAGTGGGTATTGTAATCATCTTATTTAAGAGTTATCAGAATTCTCATTTTCTGCATATTGTGGACAAGAGCAATGGAAAACATAAGATAATGATGACTTTGGCGGAAGAGGTAACGTTTTTTAATAAAGGAGCAATTCTAAAAGAACTAGATAGTTTGCCAAAAGATTCTTATCTTGAGTTGGATGTAAGAAAAACGAGGTTTTTGGATAACGACATAGTCGAAATACTTGAAAATTTCGCTATTCAAGCCAAAAACAAGAACATAGATATAAAGCTTATCTCAGAAAGGGGAATCGTAGAAAACCCAGATAGTTATATCGAATTCTTCCAATTAGAAATAACCAACCCTTTAAAGCCAGAGCAAAGATTCAGTGATCTGAGCACACCTCAGTTCACCTAAGATTTTAATACTTAGTAATAGTATGTTAAGGTGGTAGCAAGCTGATGTTTGTTACCGCCGTTTTTATTTTAAGGAGAAGGATTGGGGATCAACTCATGGATGGTATTGATCTTTTTGATCAGTTTGTCATCCAGAGTCAGCTCTATGCTGGCTATGTTTTCTTTGAGCTGTGTCAGATTAGTCGCTCCTATGATATTGCTGGTTACGAAGTCTTGCTGATTGACCCAGGCAAGAGAAAGTTGCGCTAGAGAAAGGCCTTCTTCCTTGGCAAGGTCATAATATTGCTGCGTTGCCAATAGGGCATTCTGGTTGTTATACCTCTGATACTGTTTGAATTTGTTGAGCCTACAGTCTGGGGTATCTGTGCCCTCTATATACTTATTGGTGAGGCGACCGCAAGCTACTGGAGAGTAGGCCAGTAAGCCACATTCTTCTCTAATAGATATTTCAGAAAGTCCTATTTCGTAGATTCTATTGAGCAGATTATAAGGATTCTGAACCGACATAACTCTGGGCAAATCAAATTGTTCTGAGAGTTTCAGGTAATTCATCAAGCCCCAAGGCGTCTCATTGGAAATGCCAATGTAGCGGATGATGCCCTTGTCTATGTACTCTTGCAATACTTCTAGTCTCATTTTCATATTGTCCTCCCAGCCCTCAGCATGTACATAACTTTTGTCGCCAAAAAAGTTGGTCTTTCTTTCTGGCCAGTGGATCTGATAGAGATCTATGTAATCTGTCTGCAATCTTTCCAGACTCAGCGCTATCGCATCAGAGATGGACTTTCTGCTGTAGACTTTGTCTTCTCTGATATGTCTTGTATAGGCACCTGGTCCTGCTATCTTAGTTCCAAGTATGACTTTCTCTCTATTCTTCCGAGCTGCCAACCAATTGCCGATAATCTTCTCAGTACTACCATAGGTTTCTGCCCTTGCTGGTGTAGAATAAAGCTCCGCAGTGTCTATAAAATTTACCCCTTGGTCCAGTGCATAATCGAGCTGTTCCCAACCCTCTGCTTCTGTATTTTGCTCACCCCAGGTCATCGTACCTAGACAAATGACACTTACCTCCAAATCAGTATTTCCTAGTTTTCTATACTTCATACTATCCATTTATTCAGATCGCAAAGATAGAAGACCCTAAATAAGACCCTAGCTACTTTTGCTAAATATCGCCTTTACTATAAAAATGTGGAGATAACAACTTAAGTTAGTAGCTAAGCTCTTGCATATGAAAAATAGATATTTCTTCTTTTCGCTCATCTTGTTCCTCTCCTGTACAACCAGCAAAAATCCATATGCGAGAATCACTGACCTAAAGGCAAAAGGTCTGATACAGCAAACCATTGCAGCTTATGGCGGTTTGGAAAATTGGCAGTCCATAGAAAAGTTGTCGTTTTCTAAGTGGTATGCTCTTTATGATGCAGAAGGCAAGGAGGAAGTCTCAGTAAATCAGCAACACGATTATTCTCCCAGCAGAATATATATGAGCTGGAAGGATGGCGCTGATCTCGTAGAGCAAACCAAAACAGGAGCCCTTTTCCAAAGAAAAAGAAATGGCAATATAGACACTACTGCCAAACCCCAAGCTGTAACCAACTCTACCCTTGCAGCTACTTTCGTCATGAATTTTCCTTACAATCTTCTGGACCACGGAACAACAATAAGCTATATCGGTAAGGAAATATTTTTAGATCGCAGCGTCCATGTTCTTAAAGTAGAGTACCATCCAGAAACACAGGAACATCATACGACCAAGGATATATGGTGGCACTATATAGATGCAGAATCTCTCCTAGGCCTAGGCTATAAGGTCAAACATCTAGACCACATCTCTCTGGTCAAAAACCTGAGCTTTCATTCTGTGCAGGGATTTACGTTGCCGGGGGAAAGAGTCTCTTACAGAGTAGATGCTAATGGTGACGAGTTGTTTCTTAGAGCAAAGTATGTGTATGATGGATATGAGTTAGAATTGTAAAGAAATTTAGTGCTTCATTTTGTTTTAACTTTTATCTGAAATTCTCTTTATTCTTCCATTCTTAAATTCAAATTCAGAAAGACCTTTCATTTCCAAAGTATCACCGGCTTTTAATCCGTTAGGCAAATCCACAGCAAGAATCGCCTTGTAGTCAATGTTTACTGAAACTATCAGGTCATTAAAATTCCAAGATTCAATTGTCTGTTTTCTTTGACGGAAATAGTTTTTAGCTGATTCAGCTTGTTTATTAAATTCTTCTATTCCTTCCGTTCTTAAGTCCACTTTTTCATTAGATATATTTTCGAATACAACATTACTATCTAAGTTTTCTGTCATTCCACTTAGGTCAAAATCATTATAC
>CAYNJK010000188.1:0-6630 GCA_964397575.1 uncultured Saprospiraceae bacterium | reverse complement strand
ATTCTATCTATATCTGTCGTATCAGGATGTAGGGGATATGAACCAAGCGACACTGACTAAAAATAAACTGAAAACAGAATTTCCTGATTCTGAATTTACCAAGCTAGCAACTGACCCTGGCTATGCTCAGGCTATGAAAGCGAGTGAAAGTAATATCGAAGCCTACTATGCTAGGACTTATAAGTTGTTTGAGAATAAAAAGTATCAGGCTGTTCTAGAAAGAACCAGAGAGAAGGCCAATTTATTTAAGAACGATGATAAGTATGATGCCAAGTTCGATTTGCTTGTCGCAATGAGTAACGGTAATCTGGAAGGTAAAGAAAGATATATTCAGGATCTGAATGCCTTGATAAAAAGACATAGAAATACACCAGAAGAAGTCAGGGCAAAGGAAATATTAAGATTCCTAAGAGGAGACTCGGAAGCCTTCAATGAAATCTTATATGAAGAGGGTCAGGATAACTTCAAGGTGGATGAGGAAAAACTGCACTATGCTATTGTGGTCGTTTTTGATTTGAATGCAAGAGAATTACAAGATCTAAAAATTGCTATCTCTGATTATAACAAGAAGTATCATAGACTAGACAATCTTAAGATTACTAATATCTCATTGAATCCTGAAAGCAAATCGCAGTTAATACTAATACGTTCTTTTGATAAGAAGATTCCTGCTATGTCATATTATAACGGCGTAGAGAAAAATAGACTTGAATATTCTTCCAGACAGAACGTAGATAACCCTAAGAAAGTAGATTTTGAAATTTTTGTGGCTACACAGAAAAACTACCGAGAAGTGGTAAAGCAAAAGTCTGTTCAGCAATACAGACCGTTCTTCGAAGAATTCTACTTAAAAGATAAATAAAGACTGAGGCAGGTGAGAAGTAGATCTTTCCTGCCCATTTCTTTTCCCCCACAATCTATGAGACACTTTTTTATAGCCTGCTTATTGTTGCATCTGTTATACAGCATCAGTTGTACTAACCACTCTTTAACTACCTCGAGTAAGAATGCACCTCTAGAATATACTGAAAAGCAAAAGGGTGCACATGTATTTGGCCGTCTGGACTCGTCTGGCATTGCTTCGATAGAGCAGTACAATTTTGATTGGGTGACGCTAGTGCCATGGGGATCTATGCAAGATTATGACAGCAAGGAACTAAGTCGACGTCGCAGAAACAGAGACAGTTCCAGAGTGAAACGATATCATGAAGGATGGCTCAGTCAAGTAGATGCATTACATAATGCTGGCTACAAAGTATTTGTAAAACCCCATATCTGGATAAGAGATCCTTCTGGAGGAAAATGGCGCTCAGATATATATCCGACTTCTGATGAGAACTGGGAGGCCTGGAAGAAAAGCTATCGGGAATATATTTTCCAATGGGCACGACTAGCAGAACAAGGTGAGGCTGAAATGTTCTGTGTCGGTACAGAGCTTACTAGATTAACACTAGAAAAAACAGAGTTCTGGGTAGAACTTATCGCAGAGCTGCGAGAAGTATTCTCAGGAGAGCTGACCTATGCCGCAAATTGGTATGAAGAATATGAAAATGTCAGCTTTTGGGATCAGCTAGATTACATAGGAGTACAAGCCTATTTTCCTCTTACCAAATCAGACTCCCCTACGACAGAGCAGATCATAGCTGGCTGGCAACCACACCTTAAGAGCTTATCAGAAGTACAACAGAAATTCTCTAAGCCTATTCTTTTTACTGAACTTGGTTATAAGAGTACACCTGATAGTGCCAAACAACCATGGAACTGGCTAGATTATGAGGATGAGATGACCATTCCTGTTGCTGAAGAAACACAGGCCAACTGCTATGAAGCCTTTTTCGAAACTGTATGGCCACAACCTTGGTTCAGTGGTGTACATCTATGGCAACTGAGAAGTGATTTTGAGAAGGGTAGAGGACGGAGTGATTGGGATTTTACACCACAGGGGAAGTTGGCAACAGAAGTTATTTCCCGAAATTTCGTGAAGCAAATTTCCAGTCCTTAAGAATAATCATAATAAAGTTTTAAGATTTTTATTGAGTCTTAAGGCATCGTTGCTGAATTAAGTATAAGTATCAAGCATAGACATAAGTCAATTACAACAAAAAAATATTGTTATGAAAAATTTCTTATTAGTTCTATTGCTCCCTTGTTTACTACTTGTTTCTTGTCGCGATGAGGATGATGATACGTGTATAGAAGCAGATTACGGCGTTACTCTACTTGTAGAAGTGGGTGATACTTATTGTTTTTCGGACGAACTGGAGATGAAAATAGTATCGCTAAATAATGAATTCTGCCCTTGTGGAGTCGATTGTGTATGGGAAGGACAGTTGGCCATCGAGATGGAATGGAAACTAGCAGATGATTCTGATATTACAGGTTGGATTTTAGAGCCAGGCGAATCTGTAGAGCATACGCATCTGTCTGCCATGGATGACGAAATGCTTCTAGATGATATAAGAATTACTACCCTGATGGAAAGCATTAAGTATGAAGTAGAGTGCAGCAATGACAATCCAAGTCCTGAAGTTGTGTCTGTGGAAATACTTATTGAAAAGTAAGTCGTCCTTTATTTAGAATGGAGACTAATCATCGCCAGCTTTTGCTGAGTGATAAGTAAAAGGCTATCAAGAACTCAGATTGCAATTCTGTAATTGCGAAAAGATGAAATGACCGCTAACTGGTCATAATTGTGGAGTGAAGAAAATTTCACTTCACAATTAATCTTTTTTATTAGCCGTTTATAAGATCTTCTAGTTCAGGGCATTCTAGATAGCCCTGTTCTATTTTTATAAAGGTGTTCTTAAACTTATCTTCTATCCAGTTGCTGAAGTATTCACTCTTCTTGCTTTCTTTGGCAAAGCGCAAAATCTTGGCGTAATCTTCTTCTAGATTCGCTTTGTGAGGTCTTGTCTTAGATATAAGCTTTACCATTCTATAGTAGGTCTCTCCAGTAGGTAAGGGATAGTCCAGAGGTCCTGATAGATCTCCTAATTCCATCTCTTCTGTAGCGATATAGATATCATAACTCAATTCTGAAGTCTGAAAGATAGTGTTGCCAGTGTTGGGGTTTTGCATCAGGCCGTTGTTGTTGAAACTAGGAACTTTCTCATAGGAGTTTTTTCTGAGAGCTTCAGAAAAAGTAAGGTCGCCTCTTTCTATCTGTAGTTTCAGAGAATCCAGTTTGGTCTTGGCCAGTATATTGTCAGTTTCGGTAAGTTCTGGTTTTATAAGGATATGTCTAAGGTTAATCTTGTTACCTCTCCGGTCTAAGAGCTGGAGGATGTGATAACCAAATTCGGTTTCTATAGGTTCCGAAATTTCTCTTTTTTCCAGACTATAAGCTGTTGCTTCAAATTCTGGTACAAAAGTACCTCTTACCGCATAGCCTAGATTACCTCCCTGAGCACCAGATCCAGGGTCGTCAGAGTAGAGCTTGGCCATTTCTCCAAAATCTACTGTACCAGCAACTATTTTTTTTCTGAGATCCACAAGTTCTTGTAAAGCAACTGCTTTTGCTTCTGCACTCACTTCTGGTTTTATGACAATTTCCTTAAGTTCTACTTCTGCATTGAGGTAAGGGATACTGTCTGTAGGAATAGAATTGTAGAATTGCTTGACTTCTTTTGGTGTGATATTTACCTCATTGAGAATTTGTGATTGCATAGATTCTGCCAGCATTTGCTGCGAAAGGTCTTCTCTTAGATTGTCTCGCATTTCATTGACTGTCATGCCATAATACTCTTCGAAAAAAGCCTCATCTCCGTTCATCTGTCTGAGGACTTGATCTATCCTGTAATCCAGATTGCTTTCTATTTGGTCTGGACTTACTTCTACACTATCTAGTTTGGCGTGATGTACAATCAGTTTTTGTCCTATTAGATTTTCCATAATCTGGCACTTTATAGTAGGATCAGGAAAGCCTGACTGTTCCACAGTATACCCATACTGTGCTTCTACGTCGGAGAGAAGTATTATTTCTGTACCTACTCTTGCGATGATTCTGTCTATTAGCATGCGATCTTGTGCATTCATCGTCAGTGTCAGAATGGAGACTAGTAGAATTAGGATGGATCTCATATATGATGTGGTTATCTAATAATTTATTGTAATGTTCTTACTCTGGATATTATTTTGATACAGATCTTTTTTCCATTTTTTTAACAACCCAGTAGATCTATCACGCAATAATCTTAGTTTTATTTTTTCTAGAGCAAATGATTTTGGCGCGATTTCGTTTGCATCGGTATAGTCTAGAATTTTTAGTAAAAATACCTGACCATCTGCTCTCAGAGAATAAGCTTCAGTTTTATCAAAATTTACTTTAGCTATTAGCTCGGCTGGAATTAAGTTTCTCATTTCAGAGAGGTAATACCAGCTTTTAAGATCCAAAAATTGCAACCCTCCTGCTTCTTTTACAAAGACCTTTAATGCAGGTAGATTTTCTGTTTTCCAAAGAGTCTGTAGATTATCGTTATCTAAGGTCTCAGGGACTTTAGCAAAAAGTAACCTCACAATTTCTTCATCCAGTAGGAAATCTTCTTTGTGCTGACTATAGAAGGTGTCTAGTTCTGCTCTAGAAATTAGAGTATCTAACTGAGTAACTAACTCTAATTTTTCTAGTTCATTAATGTAGAGAGACTTTTTGTAATTCTCTACCAGTTGTTCTATTCTGTCCTCTGTTTCCACTTTGGCCTTTGCTTCATGAAAGAGAATTTCTTGTAGCAACCACTTGTCTACATGTTTTTTCAGTATGGTAGAAGAATCGTGTTCCGTCATTTCAGAAGATATCAGTTCTCCCAGGTCACTCTTATAGAGTTTGTTTCCATAGGCACTAGCTAGCATATCTTCAGGCTTTTGTGATTCCATAGAACAAGCACTGTAGAACACCATTGCACAAGTCGTGAGGTACAAAAGTTTTAGCATTTAATCATCCTTACCTGATGATAGACTTAAGCGTCTCTTGATTTAGCGCTACTGGGTAAGAATTTCTTAGTTCGTCTACCCATTGTTTTTCTAGTTGATCCTGATAGTCTGCGATTACATACCCTCTGGCTTCAGCTAGACTTTTCATTCTTGCAGGCAGCACTTCTGTTATCAAACTGAAGCTGCCTCCATTATTGGCTGTTTTTAGGTCTGTAATACTTCCTATCTCCTTCTTCTTAAATTTAGAACCCTCTTCAGAAGTATATTCTACTGTCTCTGGATTATAGTAGACTTTGTAGTCGGCATCACTGTCATATTTACTTTTAAACTTGTCAAAACCTTTTTTCTTGACATACTTATATGCAGATTGTATTGCTTTAGCATCTTTGCCAGTCAGAGTAACTTGTTCTATTTTAAGTCTATTAGGCCAGTTGTATTTTAATTTATTTGCTTCGTAAAAGTTACTGAGTCCGATACTGTCCTGAGAAGCCTTGTCCCAGACTTCATTTTTAGTAATTTCAAAAAGCAGAATGCCTTCTCTATATTCTCTCATCAGCGCTTTGAAATCGGGATATTTGCTTTCTAGATTGGCTTCTTCATAGCTCATGACAGTTTCCTTTACATATTTGTCGTAAAGTATATCCGTAGCTTCTGATATAGAAGTTGTCTTAGAAAACTTAAGTCTCTCTCTGATGTTAGTCTTTACATAATATCCAAAGTCATTAAGTGTATGATCTTTGCCTGCAAGTGTAAAGAGGGTCATTTTCTTGGAGTCAAAACTATGTGGCTCCCATTTGTAACTATAGAAGTTGTCTCCTATTGCTTGGACAAATCGTCTTAGCTGCATACGATCTTCTGTAAAGCCTGCTTCTTCTTTTACATCATTGAGGAGTTTTTCCTCAGCGATTTTAAATCGGTTATTGTTATTGATTCTGCTTTCTATTCTTTTTCTGGCTCTGCTTTTGTTGCCATAGTCTCTTTTAGAAATACGCTTAATAATATGATAGCCCAATTTGGTTTCTACAGGTCTAGAGTATTGATTGTCATTATGTAATCTGAATGCCGCATTTTCGAATGGAAGTTCGTACTGATTGATACCAAAAAATCCTAGGTAGCCACCTTTGTCCTTGGTCTTGACGTCCTGCGAATATTTTGTTGCCAGTTCTTCAAAATTGTCACCTGCTTCCAGCTTGGCGTAGATGCTGTCTATTTTTAGTTTTGCATCAGGTCCCATACCGTCTTTTTTCTTTCTAATCAGTATATGTGCAATTTCCATTTCACCTCTTGCATCTCTTGCTTGTGATACATGAAGGATGTGGTAACCCATTTTTGACTTGAACGGCTTGGAAATTTCTCCGACTCCTGTAGTGTACATGGCATTTTCAAATTCATAAAAACCATCTGGAAGGGGAGAGGTGTAAAAACCAAGATAACCACTGTTTTTGGCAGAAGCTTTGTCTTCGGATAGCGACTTGGCCATAAGTCCGAAACCAGCACCATTATTCTGTATAAGTTTGTTGTGTATATTGACAATCTTGTCCCAAGCTCTTTCCTTTTCTTCTTCAGGTGCTTTCTCACCTGCTGCTATAAATATGTGACTGACCTCTCTGTCCTCTATATATCTGTCTACGACTTCATTGACCAGTCTTTCAGCTATTTCTTTATCTTTTAGATAAGTTGCTGCCAGTTGTTTTCTGTAGCCTG
>CAYNJK010000187.1:0-6697 GCA_964397575.1 uncultured Saprospiraceae bacterium | reverse complement strand
GTGGCAAGCTGAATGGAACACTAAAGGTTATGCACGTATCGACTACAGGCGACGCCAGAGTAGCCGCGGCATACTCGGTAGTTGTAGGCCAGATACATAGTGGTGAAGGACACGAAAACGAACCCTGCAAAATCTTTTATAAAAAATTTCCTGGGCAAGAGAAAGGATCTGTTTTCTGGAATTATGAAATCAATACCGCGGGAGACAACAAAGGCCGCTGGGATTACTCAGAGGCCGTGTGGGGCTATGACATGTCAGTCATAGGAACGGCACCCTCAGCTTATCCTGCGGAACCTGCAGATGGCATCGCCTTAGGAGAAGAATTCAGCTATGAGATTAATGTATACAACGGCACCATGTATGTCACCTTTAGTAGCCCAGGACATCCGACTAAGACGTTTACTAAGAATCTGACACAATCAGAATACAGCACTAAAGCAGATATACCAGAACAGACCAAGAACCTTTTTGTCCCTATAGGACAAGATGGAGTAGAAAGGCCAGAGGCATACGCTGGTGAGAAAAACTACTTTAAGCAAGGTGCTTACAACCAAACCAATGGCAAAGCACCAGAAAAAAATCTTGTTTGGTGTGGAGGTGCAGAAATATATGGAGGCGATATACCTAAGCAATATGCCAACGGCAGCTACACGGAAGTATGGTTTAGATCCGCGGCAGTGGGTCCGGGAACACCACCGACAAACTAAGGACTAACTAACTGGTGTGCCGCGATGAAACAAATTCGATTTGACACCGTTTAGACGATATCATCTATAAAAGAAACAATATGAGCACAGTACTTGCTACCTTCTTTTTGGTATTCTTATTCCCTTTCTATGCCTGTGATTCGGAATCAGCAGATAAATTGCCCTCAACTACTAATAATACAACGACCATGACCGACAGCCACCCAGATTTCAATCAGTACTGGTACTCTGGGAATGCCGAGCTGAACAGTTATGCGCTGAAACAGTCAAGATATGGTGAGATGAGAGATGGAGAAGTCGTCTTGGTCTTTGTTACTGAGCCTTTCTCAGAAAGCAAACAAGTGAAATTGGATTACCCTAAAATGGCAGGCAAGGATAAGGTACCCGTGATGAAGCTTAACCAAGTCAGGAAGTTTAGCACCGGTATCTATGACTACTCTATTATGACCTCTACCTTTACGCCAGTAGATACCAAAGCTTTTCCCCATACTCTGAAGTCTACTACCAGTGTCCAGGAATGGTGTGGACATACCTATACGCAGCTCAATCTACAAGACGGCAATTATCAGCTACAACAGTATTCCTATTTCGAATCAGAAGGCGACGAAACGAAGAAACTGTCAGCGGCTCTACTCGAAGATGAACTTATGACACGTATACGAATATCTGACGGCAGGTTGCCAGAGGGTCAGGTCACTTTAATTCCTTCCACTTTGCATAGTCGTCTTGGGCATAAAGCCTTACAACCAAGTCAGGCAGTAATTAGCAAATCAGAAGAGGGAGGACTTGTAAGCTACACCATTAGCTATCAGGACATAGAGCGAAAGCTGACCATTGACGTAGAAAAAGATTTTCCATATAAGATCAGAGGATGGTCAGAAGACACTGGAGATGGTCTAGTTACCACAGCAACTCTTAAGAAGAGCATTACTGAACCATATTGGTCACAACATGATGAAGCGGACAAGCCCAAAAGAGCCCAGCTTGGATTAATGCACTAGTGGCCAGGTTCATTTAGCAACTGCTAATTATGTAATTTAGCCATAAGAGGACTGACTAGGCTATGAAGCCAGCAGTTGTAGAAATGATCCAATGAATTTTGAAGCGCTAATCCAAGAGATTTATCAAGAGGTAAAATTGTCTGTAGATCTGGGACAAGTGGCCACCTATATACCCCAACTAGCGACGGTAGATGCAGAGAAATTTGGTGTTTACTTGACAAGCAAAGAAGGTTCCGGCTATGGTGTCGGTGACTGTTATACAGATTTTTCCATCCAGAGTATTGCAAAGGTATTGGCCCTTAGTTTGGCTTACAAATTGGTAGGTGAGAACTTATGGACTAGGCTGGGGGTAGAACCCTCAGGTACAGCCTTTAATTCATTGGTCCAATTAGAAGCGGACCAAGGTAAGCCACGGAATCCCTTTATCAATGCTGGAGCCTTGGTGATATCGGATGTATTGCTGACACAACTGCAACATCCCAAAGAAGACTTTCTAGACTTTGTCAGAAGCCTCTCGGACAACAAGGCCTTGAGCTACTCCATCCATATAGCTGAATCAGAAAAGTCTGTGGGTTTCAGAAATGTAGCCTTGTGCAACCTCATAAAGTCTTATGGAAATCTGGACAATGACCCCGAAGAGGTTTTAGACTTCTATTTCAATCTCTGCTCTATCGAAATGAACTGCCAGGCACTTTCAGAACTCTTTTTCTTTTTGGCCAATAACGGTAATAAAATTGGAACAGAAGAAGCGCTACTCACCCAAAGCGAAGCAAAAAGAATAAACGCCATCATGCAGACTTGTGGATTCTATGACGAGTCAGGTGAATTTGCTTTCAAAGTAGGCTTGCCAGGAAAAAGCGGTGTAGGCGGAGGTATAATAGCTGTTCACCCTAACCAGTATGCGATTGCAGTATGGAGCCCTAGACTGAATAGTAAGGGCAACTCCCTGAAAGGAATGAAGTTTTTGGAAGCATTCACAACCAGGTCTAAGTTGTCTATCTTCTGATGCCCACGAAATTGCCCTAAGATGAATAAGAGGTTGTTAACTGTGCTTGTTGTTATTTTACTGGCTATTTTTTACAAAGTAGGTAGAGGACTCTATATGCCTGTGGTAAAGAAGCTCACAGGAAAAGAAACCACCAGCTCTATTCAAAACAAACTAAAAGGCACTGCTAAACAGCGCCTGATAAAAAAACTCAGAAAAGCAGGTCAGCGCAGTACACCAGAGCAGCTTATCATCTTGGCATTCAAAGAAGAACAAGTATTAGAAATCTATGCCAGTGATCAGGGCCAACATAAGTATCTGATGAGTTATCCTTTTACAGCTACAAGTGGACAGTTAGGGCCAAAGCTCAGAGAGGGAGATAGACAGATTCCTGAAGGCAGCTATGAGATAGAATACCTTAACCCCAATAGTGCCTTTCATCTTTCTATGAAACTAACTTATCCTAATGCTTTCGATAGAGCAAAAGGACAAGAGGATGGCAGGACCAAGCTGGGTAGCGACATCTTTATACACGGGAAAGCACAAACGATAGGTTGTATTCCCATAGGTGATCCTGCGATAGAGGAATTGTTTTTGTTGGTCAGCGAGCTAGGCAAAGAAAAGGTAAGGATAATCGTTAGCCCTTGGGACTTCAGAACAAAACCCCAGTTTCCAAAGATCAACTCAGTAACCTGGACAGACGAACTGTATTCTGATATAAAACAAGAACTCTTAGAAATAAAGAAGTAGTCAGACTAGCGCTTGTGTTTCTTCCTGTATTGTTTTTTGTATTTCTTTTTCATGAGTTCTTCATGACGGATTTTATTATTGACCTTCTTGTTTTTGTCTAGCTTTTCATGGAAGGCATCACCAGAAGGCTTATGCGCTTTCATTTTGTGATTATTAAAAGGGACAAACTCTACGGTTTTCTCTAGCTCTATAAGTTCTTCCGACAATTCCAGCCCGTCAGGATGGTCGACCATGGTTATTTTCATAGACATGAGGGCTTCTACCTGAGCCTTATACTCTTGCTCCGCCTTGGAGACGAAGGTAATCGCCACCCCCTTTTTTTCTGCTCTACCTGTCCGACCTATACGATGGATATATTTTTCTGGTGTTTCTGTAAGATCGAAATTAAGCACATGGGTGACATCTGCGACATCTAGTCCTCTTGCAATAACATCTGTGGCAATGATATATCTATAACTGCCATCAGCAAACTTATTGACTGTATCGAAACGATTGTTTTGTGACTTGGACGAATGGATAACACCGGCTATCTTTTCCTCTTCTTCTCTATAATCACGAGTCATTCTCTCATACAGGGCATCCGCCATTTTCTTGGTGCTCACAAAGACCAGTACCTTTTCCATTTCAGGATTCTGACTGAGCAACAACTCCAGTAGATTGGCCTTAGAATTGAAATTGGGTGCCTCATAGGCATATTGCTCTATATTCTCTAGTGGTGCACCCGATGGGGCTGCTTCATACTTAGTATAATAATCGGTGAAGGTATCTATGATCTGTTCTACCTCGGCCAGCATAGTGGCAGAGAACATCAGATTCTGTCTTTTTTCGGGGAGAAAGTCTAGTATGTTATTCAGTTGGGTACGGAAACCGAGATTGAGCATCTCATCTACTTCGTCTATAATGAGTCTTTTGATAAACTTGGTCTTTAGTACGCCATCCAGCATCAAGTCTACTAGGCGACCAGGGGTGCCGGCAACGATGTCTACACCGACACTGATTTCTGCTTTGTGAGTACGAATATTGGTCCCGCCATAGACTCCAGCCACTTCTACATTCATATAGGCAGTCAGCTTTTCTATTTCTTCTACGACTTGTGCAACGAGTTCCCGAGTAGGCAAGATAATCAGCACCTGTGGATGAGGAGACTTGGTAAACTTCCATAAGCGCAGTGTCGGCAACAAATAGGCAAACGTTTTTCCAGTACCTGTCTGTGCTATACCGACCACATCCTTGCCTGACATGATAGGGGAAAAAGTCTTTTCCTGGATTGCGGTAGGGTATTCCAGTCCCAAATCAGTCAAGGCATTCAGTAGTGGCTTACTCAGATTAAGGTCTGAGAAGCGCTTTGTGTCAGATGCAGTAAGGTTTTGCTTCATGCTAGCAGATAATAAAGCAAAGTTACGAAGAATGCAGCTGAAGTATTGTCCAGTCTGCTGCTGTCATAAAAAACAACCAGTTATTCCCCTTGCGCCCTCCTTTGTTCCTCCGATGCACTGCCAGAAGTCTTTCTTTTAGATTTAAGGTGTTGGTTGCCAAATTTGTAGCTAAGCTTTAGGCTGAGGTTAGGTGCTTGCCAGGTAGATAAAATGTCCATATCCTGTTGGTAATCTACCCTTGCGGTAAAGAACTTATTGACAAAATCTTCTACGCCTAGAATGACCTTCAGTTTGTTGTCCAGAAACTTTTTTGAGATCCCTGCACTGGTCCCATACATATATTCAGCGGCAAAGATACCATCCTGCATGCTACTGGTATACCAGCCACCTACTTCAGCTTTGATTTCGCCGGGGAGATCGAATTCTGCTTGCAGGAATGCTGTCGTATTCCACTGGGCTCGGTCAAAGGTGTTATTTATATACAGTGAATTGTAGCTGTTTCTAGACTGGATGACTCCTGCGTAGCCCTCTATACCTGGTAGAAAAGAAAGCGGAAAGAACAGACTGGCGCTGAACTGTGTCTGCTGATCGAAATTGACATCTATTTTGAAAGCCTCTTGATTGTTTTGTTCTTGTTCTGTTACTTCTACGATGGCATCATTAGACCTTTTGTATTCCACATTGAAGAAAGGCTGTCCTTCGTAGCTCAGAGTAAACTTTGCACTATGGGTAAGCTCAGGTCTGAGACTGGGATTGCCTCTGTCGGAGGTAAAAGGGTCTATAAAATAGATGAAAGGATTGAGTGATGAGTATCGAGGTCTATTGATTCTTCTGCTGTAAGTTATTGTGGATTTTAGAGCACTTCCCAGTTCTCTAGAAAGGCTGAAACTAGGAAAGAACTGCTGGATGACTCTGGTCTGGATAGAGTCTAAGGTAAGGGAATTGCCTACTGACTCACTGTCTTCATATCTGAGTCCTGCGGTACCAGACCATTTTCCACTGTTCCAGCTGAGCTTGGTATAAGCCGCCTTTATCGTTTCGTCAAAGAGATAGTGATTGCTCTGGGCAGGGATATCTTCCCATCCTCCAGAGGTTCTTAGTTCTGCTATCAGATTGTTGTCTAGGTCTGCGAGGCTGTATTTGAGCCCACTTTTCAGTTCGAAGACACTGCTTAACGGTAAGGTGTAGTCTACAGTAGCTGCATAGATCTTAGTGTTTCCAGGCTGATCATATCTCTGAGCCATCGTGCTGGTATCTATATTGTTTCCTGTCGTCAGCGTATTGAAGCCAGTTCTATTGTATTGGGCATAGCTCAGGTCCAATTCTAATTTTTGACCAGAGGTATCTATTTCGAAAATGTAATATGGATTAACAGAGTTGTATTTCCAGGAACGATCTATGTCATTGACCGTGGATAAGGTATAGTCATTGGTATCGGAACTAAAGAGGTCTACCTCTGTGACATTATCAGACAGATAGGCATTGCTATTGCTATAGTATCTGGTATCGAGCCCTAGACGGTGTCTATCTGCAAGATTCCAGTCCAATCTCAGATTGCCTCTATAGGTGTCAGGAGTCGCTCTGTCTACATTGACCTGATCATAGACGCCATCTAGCTGGTCTCCTATGCCAGTAAGTCTTCGTGTCAGGTGTAATTCTTCTGCCCAGGCGTTACGAGCATAGCCGAGCCCACCAGAGATATTGAAATTACCAGCGTAGTGACTCAGTTGTAGACCTGTATTGTAATCCCATAGCACATTCCCTCTGCCGACACCGACACTGACTGAGCCATTGGTCCCAAAGAGTGAGTTCTTCTTTAGAATGATATTGATTATAGGACCTGAGCCAGAAGCTTCATATTCTGCACCAGGCTGGTGG
>CAYNJK010000186.1:4631-6715 GCA_964397575.1 uncultured Saprospiraceae bacterium | reverse complement strand
TAGAAGATCTGTCTTATGCTTACTAGTTACAGGAGAAGAAAAAGGCCTGCTCGGATCCCAATACTATTCCGAAGAACCTATGTTCCCGTTGGAAAACCATGTTGCGAATGTCAATATAGATATGGTGGGAAGAGTAGATGATAACTATCAGGATAACCCAAATTATATCTATGTCATAGGTTCTGACAGACTCAGCACAGACTTACACAAGATCAATGAAGAGGTCAATCAAAAGTATACACATCTCACTTTGGATTATAAATACAATGACGAGAAAGATCCTAATAGATATTACTTCAGATCAGATCACTACAACTTTGCCAGAAAAGGTATCCCTGCTATCTTCTTCTTTAATGGTACACATGAAGACTACCACATGATATCGGACACAGAGGATAAGATAAATTATAGCAAGATGGAAAAGGTCGCAAGACATTGTTTCCACACTGCCTGGGAACTGGCAAACAGAAATCAGCGGATCAAAGTGGATGGAGAAGTAAAGAAATAATCATTCTTTAATTCCCACCAAATCTTACTAGTTCAGATATAAGAAATGTAACTGCCACCCTCTAGCAGTATCATAAGACACTGCCGGTGCTGGAAACTTGAATATATCCAAGAGTTTAAACAGTGCCGTGCCGAAAGCAGTACTGTGCTTTACTTTTCTTAGGTCATAATCCAGCGCTAGAATAAACTGGCTGCTTCTTGGAAAAAGGTCCTGATCTAAAACAAAGCGTTCATCGTCCAGTTCCCAGCTATTTTCAAATCCTCCAAAGAGGTTATGAGCACTGTATCCTACAGCCACAGAAAGCCACTTCGGTAATTTTGTATCAGGAAAGAACATAGATGGATTGGCACTAAGCCAAATGGTCTGTCCATTATAATCTTTGAGAAATCTTTCTAGCCCAGTGCCATATAATTCCTCTGATCTGCCTTGTAATGATGACTGTGCAAGCCCGGATTCGGAGTCTAATGTTTGGACAGGGTAACTGACGGGCCAGAATGACATTTTCACCTTGATGCGCTGCTCTTTCCAGATCTTTTGCTGGGCATAAAAAAGACCTGTTCCCAGCAAATTACCAGCTACATCGCCCGCGGAAAAGCCCCATTCTGATGAAAACCCATCCATTATTTCAATATTAAGTTGGCCCCACAGACTCGCTAGGCTGGAGATAACTAGAGCTTTCTCTTCTGAGTAGCCTGCCCAAAGTGCTGCATCATTTATGAGCTGCGCCTGAAAGTAAGCACTATAGACATGTCCAGCCTTATCTACATTCCGCCATTCATTCCAATCGTCGAAGGTGTGGAAGGCTTCCTGGTCAAACTGATTATACCAAGCAAAATAGAGACCTGTCGCCATTGCCGAATAGCCTCCGATACCAGTGGCCCAGAATATGCGTTTCCGTTTCTGAAAATCTATAGGCCCCTCTAGGCCAGATATAGAATCAGATACTACTTCTGATAGTGTTTCTTGACTAAAGTCTTGACTATAACTAGTGGAAGTTGCTACTATAAGAAGTAGGAGTATAGCCTGTTTCATTGCGCAATGATACATATAAATGAGTCCACAATTACCTTTTAGTCACAGAGCACATTACAATAGATGACAAAGAGCAGATTATTTCTTTTCCATTATTTATTAAACTAAATTTAGGCTCATTAGCCGATTATGGCTATTTTCAAAAATTCGTGCCTAGCCTTCATGATTAAAAATGTGGAAAAATAACTTGTTCCCATTGATAATCAGAGAGTTGCTCACGACGTTATTTAGTGACAGATAAATGTGATATGAAAATCAAACATCTGATATTAGCGGTATTCTGTTGTTGTTTCGTACAGTTAAGTGCGCAAGACTTCCACAACAGTTTCATCCAGTTTGCACCTATGACGCTTAATCCTGCTCTGACAGGAGGCTTCTACGGTAATCTTAGAGCCAACGCAATAGTGAGGGATCAAGGAAGATCTACTGCTGGTGGAGGAGATGAATTCCAGGATTTTAGCATAGGTCTGGATTACAATTTCGATTGGGGTCTGACTAAAGATGACTGGGTTTCAGCAGGTATTAATTTCTCCAGATCAGGTGC
>CAYNJK010000186.1:0-4531 GCA_964397575.1 uncultured Saprospiraceae bacterium | reverse complement strand
GACATCAATAAGAAACTGACTTTCAATCCCAATCTACTAATACAAAGATCTGATGTCACCACAAACGTACTCTTCCAGGCTTTGTTTAATTATGTATACAGCCAGGAGAAGCAGATAGGTTTTGTCTTTGGACTAGGCGCCAGATTTGCCAATAGCTTTGACATTCCAATCTATGCAGCTTTAGATATGAAAGACCTCCGAGTGGGCCTCAGTTATGACACCAACATAAGTGGTCTGAGACCTTCCAATGGCACTTTCGGAGCTCTGGAACTCGGTGTGACTAAAATATTTAACTGGAACAAAAAGACTGAAGTAAAACCAGTCTTCATCTGTCCACGACTATAATTCTTAATAGATATGCAACGACTATTATTCATTACTATTTTTATAGCTACAGCAACTGTGCTCCTTGCGCAGCCTATAAGATCTAATTCTTTTGCACAAAAGGTACAAGCTGCTGAAGAAGCTGAAATGGCTTACAACTATGCAGGTGCACTAGACTGGTACGAGAAAGCCTATGATGATATCAGAAAGGTGAGATCCAAAGGAGGCGAGAAATCACCAAAGGACCTGTTCTCTCTTAAAATAGCAGATCTTAGTTATGAGATCAGAGATTACGAAAAAGCTGCCAAAACTTACAGCCGAGTACTGGAAAAGGATGAGACGGGAATCTACAACGATTACATTCTTACCTACGCCAAATCTCTGAAAGCCATAGCTAAGTACGACAGTGCAGTGAAAGAGCTAGACAGATTTATGCAGCTGACTGATGTTCCAGAGCTAAAGCAAGAGGCCCAGTTCGAAAAAGATGGCATCATGCTCATAAAAGGCATGGAACCCAATCTGGAAACTTCTATTTCTGTAGTCGACCTAGACCTAAAAACAGGGTCAGCAGAATATAGCCCTAGAGAAAATCCAAGTGATGGCTATCTATATCTGGGTTCACTAAATAGGAATGATAAAATAGAAGTCGCCGACGAAGTAGATGATTTTCATGCGATGTTATACGTTGCAGAAAAGGATGATGAAGGTAAATATGACAATGTAGAACCACTAGGCAAAACAATAAACAGGATCGGTTTCCACAGTCCTAATGTTGCTTTTTCCAGAGATGGAAAGACTATGTACTTTACAAGAGTACAGACAGAAGGTACTGAAATTACTTCTTCGGAAATCCTTGTAAGTTACAAAAGAGATGAGGGATGGAGTGCTCCAGTAAAAGCTACAGGTATCAATGGAGACTGGCAATGTAAGCATCCCGCCGCAGGTCAGTTATATGGAAAGGATGTCATTTTCTTTTCTGCGGATATGGCTGGAGGTCTCGGTGGCATGGACGTCTATTACGCCAATGTGCTAGGGGGTGGTGAATTCTCTACACCAGTAAACCTTGGGAAAAAGATCAATACAGCCAAAGAAGATCTGGCGCCCTTCTATCACGATGGCACTTTGTACTTCAGCACCAATGGCAAACCGACTTTGGGAGGTTTTGACATCTTATATACTGTGTGGGATGGCGCAGAATGGAGCAATACCGAGAATCTCGGTTTCCAATTCAATACCTCTTACGACGACCTCTATTTCAGTATGAATGCAGATGGGAAGAGCGGTTATTTCGTATCTAACCGACCTACAGAAGGAAAGAAAAGACTAAAAAGCAAAACCTGCTGTGATGATATATTTGCTTTCAATATAAAGGAAATAGTTATAGATCTCCTTGCTACTGTTGTAGACCAAGAGGATGCACCTCTAGGTGGAGCAACCATCACATTGAAAAATGTTACAGATCCTATCAGCAATCCAGATGATATCAAATACAATGCGCTAGGCAATGAGTTTAATTTCGGACTAGATGCTGATTACAAGTACAAAGCCCTGATTACTGCTGATGGCTATTATCCAGATTCTATAGAATTTAATACTGCAGGAATCTTAGACAACTACACAGTAGAAAAATTAGTCTCGCTAAGACCGATTCCTGTTGCACCGACAGAACCAGAATACGAAATTATCCTCGCTACCATTAATGAGCCTATCAGGTTAAATAATATCTACTACGATCTGGATGATGATAAGATTCTACCCGATGCGGAAAAAGACTTGTCACAACTCTATGATCTGATGACCACCTATCCTGACATGGTCATAGAATTATCCTCTCATACTGACTCCCAAGGTACAAGTCGTTACAACGAGGGACTATCACAAAGAAGAGCACAATCGGCGACCAACTGGTTACTACAAAGAGGTGTAGCTGAGTCTAGAATAAAACCAGTAGGCTATGGAGAAAGCGTAATACTCAACAGATGTACTAATGGTATACGATGTCCAGATGAAGAGCACAGGTTCAATAGAAGAACTGAGTTCAAGATTATAGCTGGACCTCAAACCATCGAGATTAAAAAAGAAAAGAAGGTTATCAAGAAATAATTCTTCACTAAAAGAGCAGTTCCTATTTTTGAATATATCTGAGTGGCTGGCCTAGAGCTAGCCACTCATTTTTTTGCCTTGATTTATACCTACTTTTTACTGTACTTTGCAGTATCTAATCAATTCCCACAAAAAAGCTTTTTAACTTTTTTATAGTCTTTTATCTGTAAGGGCTTTCGTTTTAATCAAAACAATATTCAACTAAAAAAACATTTATGAAACATTTCAAACTAGGCCTCCTAGGTATACTAGCCTTATTTCTTATTACCGCATGTGAAGTAGATCCACTAGGACCAGGAACCGGAGGTGGCACCGGTGGAGGAACTGGAGGGGGAACCGGTGGAGGCGGAGGTGGAGGATCAACTGAGGATTCACCCACTTTGGTATTTACTGATGCATCAGGCTCACTTACCAGTGACAGCAGAGTTATTCCTGGAGAAATTTTTTCTGTAACCTTAATGGCAACACAAGGAACTGCACTGCTTAATGCCTTAACTGTACAAGAAAACGGAGACAGACTAGAAGACTTTAGCAATAGACTGACTATAGAAGGAACACCTGCTCCATCAGCTGCAGTGCTTATTCCTGATGGTTTCAAAGAAGCTTTTACTTGGACCCTTACAATCAGGGCTCAGGAAACAGAAAGTGTAAGCCTTTACAATTTTATAGTAGAAGATATTAACGGTCTAGAGGCCTCAGTAGATATAGAGATAAACACTGAGAGAACGGGTTCCGGAACAGTCGAACCTGAGCTGACTATTTTGGGCAATTCCAATGTTATCGTAGATCCGGAGGAAAGAATAGGATTCCCATTCTCTGCTCTAGCTGGCAACGCAAACCTAGCCAGCATTGCTGTTACAGATTCTGATACAATCCTTTTAGATCCTTCTAGACTGCGACTAAATGATAATATCCCATTTACTGACAATCCTGAGTTACTATCAGCAGATAATGCAAGTGGAATAGACGACATGATCTTTATAACTGCACAAGCAGACGAAAGCATACAGAGCTACTTTATTATCATTTTTGATGCTGATGACAACTTTGATATCAGAGAAGTTACTATCAATACTTTCCCTAACGGAATCAGCGGCAATCCAGTATCTACTATAGAAGGTGTATTGCTAAACAGAGCAGGTCCTTCTGGTACAGGTGGACTAGACTTGGATTCTGGTGCTGGAACTGGAAGTAGTGATACTGCAGCCGAGCTTAGAGACAACGGTATTGATGGCAGTCCTTTAGATATAAACTGGTTACAAAGAATATCCGGTGCAAACGGTACAGTGCTGAAACAACTGATACCTAATTCTAATGGTCTTTCTGAGAATTTCAATTTTGACTCAGTGACAACTGATTCGCAGCTAGTAGATATCTGGGGTAATGCTACAGATCTGGTAGAATTAAACAGCAATATGGAACTGACAACAGGATTCGTACAGGTAGGTGACTTATATATTGCACTTAGAGACGGCAAGTATTACATGGTAGAGATCACACAGATTTCTATAGATCCTGATGGAAATGAAGATTTCTACAGAATGGATATCAAACAATAGAAAATATTCTAGATTTAGATATAACAAGAGGTTGTCATCACGGCAGCCTCTTTTTTTTATTTATCTGATTATCAGTTAGTTACATTAGATCTTCCAATAGTCGTAAAGCAACTTTACTTACAAGCTAATAAGATGTAATTTTGCCTACTACTTTAGCGTTCATATTAAAATATGCATTCACTTATGTTTCATTATCTAAGGTTTCTTGTTATTGCTGCTATAGGTTTATGGTTGCTTGCATCATGTGGGAGCGACGTCCCTTTTTTGGGACCAGAGCCAGAGAGACCTGCGATTCCACAATTTCCTATTCTTAGTTTTGAAGATTCGACAGATATAATCAGCATGGACGCTTTCGCCTTTCCAGGTGAAGTTTTCAATGTAAGATTGACAGGAATCAAAGGCGATTCCCTTCTTAAAGACCTCACCATAAGAGCCAATACTTTCGGACTAGAAGCCTCCAGAATAACTGTAAATGGTGCTACCGTAAGCTCTTCTGTTATTCCCATACTTTTGGACGATAGAAATGGATTCACCTGGGATATAGG